>JACMRP010000307.1 GCA_014376325.1 Pseudobdellovibrionaceae bacterium | reverse complement strand
TCCATCCATTTCGGGCATTTGAATGTCCATAAGGATCACATCGTATGTTCCATTCATTCCCATTCTAAAAGCTTCTAGGCCATTCGTAGCACTTTCGACTAACGCCCCTTTTTTTCCGAGCATAATTTCTACGAGAACGCGATTATCAGGTGAGTCGTCAGCCAAAAGCACGCGAATGTCGGCCAATAATAATTCCTTCTTTTCAGCCTTTTTAGCTTCGGTATCGACAATTTTTGGCTTTTGAACGTTTCGTTCTGGGAGCAACGCCAAGAAAGTTACAGTAAACGTACAGCCAACTTTGTCTACGCAGTCTTCGATGGCAATGTCGCCACCGAGAGCATTGGCAAGACGCTTAGATAACGCCAATCCAAGACCAGTGCCGCCGTATTTTCGAGTGGTACTATTATCTGCTTGCATGAAGGGTTGAAACAGGCGCTCCTTTTGGGCTGCACTGATGCCGACACCAGTATCTTTGACCGAAAGGATAAACTGGGTTTTTAGTCCTACAGAAGCGCCGGTTCGCACATCAATTGTAACGCCCCCGGCATCGGTGAACTTTACGGCGTTGCCAATCACGTTAATAAGAATCTGTCGAATTCGAGTCGGATCTGAAAGTATCCGCGCTGGAGTTTCTTTTCCAAGGTGCGCTCTTAGAAAAATGCTCTTGGCACGGGTGCGTTCGCGGAAGACATCCATCACATCATCAATCAGGTCAAAGATTGAAAAATCAATGTTCTCGACATCAAGCTTCCCAGATTCAACTTTAGCCAAATCGAGAATGTCGTCGATAATTTTTGTTAAGGCTTTTCCATTTCGAGAGATCGTATCTAAAAATTGATTACGATCCTCGTTCCCTAGGTCCCGCTCTTTAAGAAGATCGGTAAAACCGAGGATCGCACCAAGCGGAGTTCTAATTTCATGGGACATGTTCGCAAGAAAAGCGGATTTTGCAAGGTTTGCACTTTCGGCATCAAGTTTGGCGCTCTTAAGATTTGCTGCGGAGGCTTCAAGTTGCACTCTCGCCAAAACCTGTTCGGTTATTTCGGTACAAATAACGATAATCCCGTCGATCTTACCGTTCAGACTACGTTTAGGTTGGTAGTTGAAATTAACGTAGAGTTTTTTTATCGAGTTATCCTGAAGATTTATTTCAACGGGAATTTCTTTACCGAGATACGGTTCTCCAGTTTGATATACACGATCTAGAAGTTCATAAAACATTTGGTTTCTAAGTTCCGGAAGGGCTTCTCGGATCGTCTTTCCAATAATATCGCGTGTTCCGCCAAGCAGTTTATAATAGTCGGCGTTTGCGAGTGTATAAACATGATTTGGTCCTTCAAAAATGCAAATCCCGACGGGAGCCTGCGAAAAAATTGAATACAACTTCTCTTGCTGGTTGATCGCCTCGGAGCGTAGCTTTCCTATTTGAAGATGAGTTTTCACTCGTGCGAGAAGTTCTTTTGCGGAAAACGGCTTAACCAAGTAATCGTCAGCACCGCCTTGTAACCCCTCAATGCGTGACTCCTCACCTGCACGAGCAGAAAGGAGGACAACTGGAACATTTCTTGTCTTGGGATTTTTTTTGAGTTTTTGAATCAGTTCAAAGCCATCCATCTTGGGCATCATGACATCACTTAAAATCAGATCGGGAGGATTATGCGATGCTGAATCTAAAGCCGCCTCTCCGTCGCCGACTGCGACTACGTCCCATTCAGCTTGAAGTAAGCTTTTTAAGTATCCGCGCATGTCGACATTATCATCAGCAAGTAAAACGCGTGAGCGCGGGGCTTTTTCTTGAGTGACTTCCGAAGTCAAAGGGCTTTTATCAGCTCTCACTATAGAAGCAGCAGGCGCGAGCGTTTCGGACGTATTTGGCAGCCAACGCGTAGCTTCTGCCACGAAAGTCGCTCCCATAGCCCCAAAGCTCGAAGTGATTTCTTTTTTCCTGTCGTGGCTGTCTGTTAAAGGCAAATGCTTAGTTCCCAATGGAATCTCTACTGTGAATTGGGTCCCTTTACCAAGTTCGCTTTTCACAGAAATCGAGCCACCGTGAAGTTTCACTAATTCTTGAATGAGCGCAAGCCCAATACCAGTTCCTTCGTGAGTTCTTCCTTGTGCACCTTCAACACGGTGGAAACGCTCAAAGAGACGTGGAAGCTCAGATTCTGATATCCCTATTCCGGTATCTCGAACAGTGAGGTGAACTTTATCGTCAAACTTCATGAGCTTGATTTCGATCTCACCATGGAGCGTGAACTTAAAAGCGTTGGAGAGGAGATTAAGGACAATCTTCTCCCACATATCTCGGTCTACGTAGACCTCTTCACCAAGGCTGGGCATATCCACAATAAACTTAAGCCCTCCTTTTTCAATAGCTGAGCGAAAAACACTCGCTAAATCATTTGTTAGCTTTGAGAAGTCAGTGGCCTGATAGGTGGCTTTTACTCGTCCAGCTTCAATTCGAGAAAAGTCGAGCAGCGAATTTACGAGCTTAAGAAGTCTCAAAGCATTACGGTACGCTAACTCGTCGCGCTCGCGGTGCTCAGGCCATAAGGTGTTTGAGTCTGCAAGATTGTCCTCAAGTGGTCCAAGCATTAAAGTGAGTGGTGTTCGAAATTCATGAGATACGTTTGAGAAAAATATGGTTTTAGCCCTGTCAATTTCGGCTAAAGTCTCCGCTCGCCGCTTCTCTTTTTCAAAAAGTTGTGCATTGGTTAAAGCACCATCAACTGCCTGACTGAGAAGTTTAAGAAATGAAGAATAATTTTCATCAATCGGAAGTCTTGGGCTTACCCCCAAAACCAAAAACCCCATGACTTCATGGCCAGTCCCTCCAAGTGGAAAAATAAAAGCCTCACGCAAAACTTCGGGATACTCACGGCAGGCTATAGGACCAAAACGGGCTTCAATATCGTTAAGATATTGGGGTTTCCTTGCCACTGCTGCAAGATCTAACGGCCACGAATGGTGCGACTCAGTGAGAGCTGTATTGAATTTCAGCTCCTTCGGCGCAGCGGGAGAGTTAAGTGGAACTCCGCTGGCTGCCGAAAGTTTCACAGATTTTCTTTCACCATCGACCAAATAAAGTAGAGCCATCGGCACATCGTAAAAATATTCAGATATCGATTGAAGAGCGAGATCACAGGCCACCTGCAATGTTTTTGTCTCGCCCGCTTTTTCCCCGATATCACGAAGAAGACGAGTACGCCTCTGGCTCAGCATTGTTTGCGTTGTCTCGGTTACGGGATGAAAAAGACCAACGGTTCTCCCTATTTCGTCTCGAATCGGACTGAAAGAGAAGCTAAAGAAAGTTTCCTCAAAATAACCATGTCGCACTAAAAAGATCCGTTGGTTTTCAAGAAAGCTCGGCTCGCCAGCGAGTGCGCGCTCAAAGGGCTTTCCGATAACAGGCCACGCAGTCGCCCAAGTCACCTCAAAAGGTTCGCCAATTGCCTTTGGATGATATGCGCCACATATGTCGCGATACCCGACATTGTAGATTTGCAAATGCTCCGGACCCCAAATGATATTGATTGGGAAATTCGAGCCAAGGCAAAGGCTTACTGTTGTTTGAAGGCCCGACGACCAAGAGTTGATCGGACCAAGTGAGGTTTTGGACCAATCGAATGATCGAATAAGTGCCCCGATCTCACCACCCGGTAGGGTATCAGATGTTGCAGGCTCTTCTTTCAGTTCAGTCTCTACATATTTTCCAACTGCTTCTCGGATACCTTGATCCAGAAATTCATGGATAAATTTGAGGATCTCTGGACTTAGATGACACTCAAATTCCAAAGCCTCAATAAGTACGCTTCTTAGCACCTGAAATTCATAAATGACTTGGTCGAGATTATACTCTTTCATTCTAGCGCGGTCTTCACCCTGCTCGCACGCCACCTCAAATTTTTTTTTGGCTTCATTCTGCGATTCTGTCGAACGGAGACTTGCGATCAATTGATCCATAAATTCAGGTAAAGAATGAAGAAGTGCTAAGTGGTTTTGAGTTTTTGCCGCCGGTACCACGTTATGACATCTTAATTCCCACTCGGAGAGAATCTTTACTTTTAAGTGAACCAGAATTTGAGCCGCATCAATGCGATTTATGTTTTCGAGCTTTGGCGACATTTTTATCCTTGCTAAATGCGCAAGGAGTAAAAGAGAAGGTCGTACCGACTGATCTCAGCTTGCCTCTCACGAAACCATTAAAAGATTATAAAATCAATGTCCTTGCATTGGACTGCTATTAATTCGGGGCTAATTGGGACGAGTTTAGAACGTGGTACGAATTGCAAAAGGTTGTTTGTTGCGTGATTCAAAACAGTTAGAAAACCCCCACTTAAGGGGATTCGAAAAATGGTGGAGGCGGGGGGAATTGAACCCCCGTCCGCAAGCGATCCACGATAAGGCGCTACATACTTGTCCCCTGTTTTAATTTGGTCTTACGTCTTCCAGTGGCAAAATCCGTAAGCAACATTTTCCCCAGACTTTATTTAAAGCTGCACGCTGAGAACACCATGCAGTCCGTGGTAACTAATGACGATCTGGTCTTACTTCGTCACCACTAGTAAGGGATCGTGCGCTTAAAATTAATTAAGCAGCAAGTTGATATTCGTTGCCGAATAAATATTTGCATGTTTTTACGAAGTCCTCATGCTCTCCGGTATGCTCCTCATGCTTCAGCGCCCACGTCGAAGCCGTGTCGCCCCCACAGTTGAAGTCGCTAATGTATCACATCTTGCGATTTCAAAAAAGTACTCATAGTGGCTTAAAATTTTGCTGATTCAACCCTAAAAAAATCTCGACGTGCCGCAATTTTATCCACATTCGCACAAAAGTTTTGTGCGAATCTTAACAAGTTCCTAACGTAAGCAGGGGACAAAGTGACTCGAAAACGGGTGTTTTCATGGAGTTATCAACGCCCTCCACAGACTTTTCCACAGAGGTGCTCAAAAATTGGAGATTTTGTGACCCCAGATGTAAGAAACTTAAATGTTTTGCTGCAGAGCTTCTTGGTTATCCACATTTGGCTGTGGATTGATTTTTTCCTGCGTTATCTGCGGCAAAACACTGGACGCATTGGTCACCGGAAACAGCTGAATGTTCATCTGGTAAACTCGATCACCTTTGGAATTCATACGCGCGATGGAGTTGTCCTTGTTGATCTGCTTGCGGATCTGACGAAGCTTAAATTTAATTTCTTCGAACTCTTGCTTGGTAAGACTCAAAGTCAAAGTTCCGAACTCCCGCTCGGTTGCGTTGTCCTGATACAAAGATTCTAAACCTAAGTACATTAACTCTGCTTGGAGCTTCCGCACTAACGCCACGGGAATATCTTCGGGCGACTCAATCAACGCGCGGGATTTTTTAACTTCTTGAGTTTCCGGATCCAAAACCAGCTCACCAGAATTAAAAAGGCTTTGCAGTGCCAGACTTATTTCGTCCTCAGCCGCCTTGCCCCTTAGTAGCTCCTTCAGCGACTTTAAATCGTAGCGGGCACCCTCTTGGTCGACCATCGCGTAGATGACCCACGCGGCCCAGCTCGGGATTTTTTCCCAAGTCTTTTTGTCGATTTCACCGGTGCGGAGTTTTACTTGGACTCGGTGTTCACTCAGTTTTTTTAGAAACATATTGCGGTCCGCAGCGTCCATGGACTGTCCGTAAGAAACCAATAAATCAAAATCTTCTGTCAGCTCTTTGTTCATGCCGAGGGCTTTTGCGAATTTTTGAACCATATCCGGCGAAAGATTGCGACGGCCTTCGATGATCATCTTTAAATAATTCGGCGACTTGATGTTCGCGCCTGCCGAAAAAGTAGCATAGCTATAAGGACGGATATCACTGGCGGTCATCTTACGTTTATAATCAAAAAAGTCCGACAAAAACCGGCGGTAATCCATGTAATCAGATACGTAGGGCGCCGACATCGAAGTGTCGGAATTGTTTGCGGTCTTTAAAAACTCTAACTGTGTTCCGTGCATAAAAAAAAGCTCCTTTTTTGAGGAGCTTTTAGTGAAGTCTATGTTTTTAGTTATTACAATGAAATATCTCGGAGCGGGCGCAGCGGCTTTACGATTCTCATGACGGTCAGCGTGAAGACATCTTGTTCGTAATCCCCCACTGGTCGCATTTTCAGTTGGAACTTCATTTGTCCCAAACCGTTGTTGTTGGTGATTCGGATGCCCGTGATGCTGTTCGCAATATCGTGAGCGTACTGGTTCAACTCCGGGATCGCTGCTGATCGGTCCGCTCGTAAATTAGTTGCGGTCCCGTTTCTAGGCGCGAGCAGCGGGCCGGCGATAACTAACATCTGACGGTTTTCACCGACAATTTGCATATCGAAACCAGATCGTCCGTTAACAACTTCGAAACCGTTAAAATAAACATCGCGTAATTTTTCTGCCGTGTTCGCATCATTGCTTGAGTTCAACCAAAATGCGCGGACTCTTTCATACTCCGGATTTCCAGAACGATGTCCCGGAAGTGAAGCGTGAATATCCGCCAAAGAATCACGGAAAATAATTTTAACAGCGGATCTAGTACGGTGATCTCCGATCACGAACTGACCGACGGATGTATCGCAACCGCCGTCTGAGTCCATGCAAGTCAAAGACCCTTCGATACTTCGAGCGCCGTTGCCTTGCAATACTTGCAAGCGGATTGCGCGGTTGTCACTGGCGTAACCGCCTAATGTGTAACTGCGACTCGTGTTTCCTTCTAACATTTCGATGACTATCTCAACCTGTCCACGAACTCGCGTCAGGCGTGCGGACACGATGTTTCGTGCAGCTTCAACGCTTGAGTCGTCGCTGTTTTTACGCAAATAGCTCAGCAAATTATCAGCGCTCGCACCGACGTAGTTTAAACCGTCTTCGTCTTTCAAACCCGTATAGGTTTTAGCAAAACGCGATTGATCTACATTGCGTTTGTCTTCAGAATCGTAACCCGCATTTGAAGCAGAATCCCCGCCCTGATCAACCGGCGGACGAGAAGGCGGCACTGGAGCTGGCGGACGGGGCGGTGCCGGAGGCTGCGTCGCTACCGGAGGTCGCGGAGTTGGCTGCTGTGAACGCGGCGTAGCGGCCGTCGGAGGTCTCGGCGGTAACTTCGGCGGTTGCTCTGGCTCTGGAACTGGGGCCGGCTGTTGTGCCGGTGGTGGAGTATTAGGCACAGTTGGCGCTCCCGGCGGAGGTGGTAAACCAGGTCCGTTGTCTTTGCCCGGCGCGGTCGGCGGAGGTAATGGCAATGAATCATCGGATGAAGGATTCGTCGGCGCATCTGTCGGCGCAGGTTGACGGCTCTTAGGGGTCCCTTCGGAATCATCGCCGCCTTCTGTTGCGGACCCTTTCGATTTATCTGGAGCCCCCGCTTTCGGCGCGGCTTTCGCGGCGTCATCGTTGCCTCGCGGGCTGACTTCTTTCTTTTCTCCGCAAGCCGCTAATGTCAGCAACACCGACATCGCCAGGGTAGAAATAACAAATTGAGGTTTGAAAGTAGCACGCATAGGAGGCCTCCAAATTTTTTAACTAACAATGCATTCAGCAATGGCGGTGCCAAATTTTGGACCTCTGACATCGAATAAAAGCGGACCTCGCGAACTTAGCGGCGATAAGAGAAGAAAATTTTTCATGAATGACCAACAAAATGGCGACCCGTCGGTGGACTTATCAAGAATCCAACAAAGTCTTTTTCTGTCCTCAATCGCTTCTCGAGGTCTTCTTGAAAACCTTCGAACTGAACTTCGAAACATATTGATTGAAATATTCATGAAACGGCGGTAAATTTTCGATAAATATTTTCTCATTTACAAAGAAGTGGAACGTTTATGGATTTATCGAAGTTTTTGAAGGAAAAAAGATTGGAAGCGGGTCTGTCACAGGGGGCTGTCGCAAAAAAACTAGGCTACACGAGCCCACAGTTTGTGAGCAATTGGGAGCGCGGACTTTCGCAACCCCCAGTAGCAACTCTCCGTAAGATCGCGCAGATTTATAATATCTCTGCCAATGATATGTTTGATGTCATGCTGAAAGCAACGATTGAACAAGTGACAACTGAATTGACCGAAAAATTCTACAAACAAAAAGCCAAATAATTAAATTTTTAGGCGTGGTGAGTTCATGGATATCAAAGAATTATTTCCTATCCAGAACCAACACAGCCGCTTTTTGTTAGGACTATACATCAGCCGAAAACGCCAAGAACAGGGTTTATCGGCTGAAGACTTAGCGGCGCAGTTGAATTTAGATCTTAAAACTTATGCCCGTCTCGAAGGCGGGCATAAGAAAATGGATCCGCTATTATTTGAAAAGCTTCAGACTATTTTGAGTTTAGAAGTGACCGAGCTGATTGAGCTCCAAGCTGTCGCCAAGATTCGCTACATCAATGACCTTTCAAAAGTAATGGTACCTAATTTTCCGCATGAAGCATAATAACGAACGCACCGACACTGACGAATCAACCCGGTTGCGCGAAGTCATTCGCGAAATCGGAATGCCGTTAAGGAAATTGCCGGACATCATTTCGATGAACTTCGAAGACAGTCTCAGTTGGTGGAGCAACGAAGCGACCCCGCTGCAGAATTCTGTATCACCTTTCACTCAAATAACTTCGATGATCGGGATCGATGAAAATCAACTTTTTATGGGAACGTACGACCGGGATCTCGCAAGGAAACGCATGCTCGGCGATTACGCGTCGCTACCGCAAAGATATCTTGAAAGCCAATATAGCTTTTTGATCACATCAGATCATATCATTCGGTACATGACTCTGACACGCGGTCAGTACTTCACCGATCAGGTG
>JACMRP010000306.1 GCA_014376325.1 Pseudobdellovibrionaceae bacterium | reverse complement strand
TTTGCCGTCGACCGTGATGTTATTTTCGGACTGACACGCGGTCATACACGCAGAACAACCCGTGCAAGTGTTCAAGTCGGCCGACATGCCCCACTTGTGACCGTTGTACTGATGGCTTGGCCACAGACTCCACGTTTTGTGTCTATGAACTCCGGAAGCCGCGTTCTTTAAATAATCTTTTTGATTCGCTTCGGCCACGATCATGCGGCCTTCCATGGTGTTGTTTCCGGCAGTGGAAACCAACTTGTAGCTGCCCGCCACTTTCGTGAACGTCGCTACTTGACCAGAGAAAATCGCGTTGCCCTTGTCGAAGCTGACCATCGGGTACATATTTTTACCGATGCCGTCCGCAACTTTACCGCCGCGAGTGCGACCGTAACCAACCGCGACCGCGATGACGTCGTCATGCATACCCGGTTGAATGTGCACTGGCAGTTCGACTTTTTTATCGCCGACTTTGATTTCGATCAGGGTGCCTTCTTTGAGTTTATTTTTATCGGCCATCGCGATCGAAACCTGCGCGTAGTTGTCCCATACAATTTTCGTCAACGGATCCGGCTGTTCTTGCAGCCAAGAAATGTTCGACTGAGAACCATCGCCAATCTGCACTTTCGTGTAGAGCGCTAGTTCGTACCCGGTTGTGGCCGTAGCATTTTTAATGCTGCCTAAGCTATCTGCCTTAAAGCTGCGCGCGCCCGAAGTTTTTTCGAAGTCGCCGACGAAACCAGTTTGCAGGACTTTGCCCCAGAAATCTTCGAAGCCTTGGCCTTTGCCGTGCTTAGGAAGAACATCTTCTTTCCAGAAGTTACGGAGATAATCATAATAAGTCTCAAAAGACTGAATGTTTTTTGGCCCGACCTTCGCCAGGTAAGCCCAAGTCATCAATGATAATTGGAACGAGCGAGTGTCGTACAGTGGACGAATCGTTGGTTGCTGAATCGCGAATACATCGCGAGCAAATTCCGCATCGCCCCAGTTTTCGAGTGCATGATTGTCCGGCGCTAGCAAATGAGCCCAAGCACCTGTTTCGTCAACGCGGTCGCCGGTATAAATAACCATTTCGACTTTTTTCAGCGCGTCCGCAAAACCCGCTTCTAACGGTAAACCGTAGATCGGATTCGAGCGGTGGATGATCAAAGTTTTTACTTTGCCCGCCGCCATGTCGTTAATCAGGTCCAACATTGCGGAGTATGAAGACTTCACGCCCGGGTTGCCGTTACGGCCGTCCACGGTTTTGCCTTCGTTATCCAGCAAGCTGTTCAAGAAGTTCACGGCGATTTGCAATTCGCGAGAACGCGCGGTCATCGTTTGGATACCGCCAGCAACAACCAACGAAGCTCCGCGAGCTTCCCAAAGATCGGCCGCGACTTTTGCGAAAAGTGCTGGCTCAATCCCGATTTTTTGCGCCGTGTTCGCGTAAGAAACTAGAGTGGATTTCAAACCTGCCGGAGCAGAAGCCCCTTTATCCACGAGCGCGTTGATCAAACCCATTACAACGTCTAATTGCTGCGAAGGTTTAATTTTAAAACGGATGTCCGCGTTGCCCCCGGTCAGACTGTAAGTCGAATCGAAAGATACCAATTTTGACATCGTTTTTGGGTCACGGCGACCGTTTGAAAACTGACGATTGAATGCCACCGGGCTAATCCAAGTTCCCAAGAAATCGGCGTCGACAGAAACGATCACTTTCGCTTTATCAAAACGGTACTGCGGAATCACGGCTTCACCGTAAGAAGCCTTTTGACCTTCTGAAACATCTTCGTTCGAAACCGGCTCCCACACTACGTGGCTCGCTTTGAAACCTTGTGAAAAATCCGAGATGATAGAGCGCGTGCTTGGGGAAGCAATATTGCCGCTCAAAATAACCGCACCGCCTTTTTGCAGCTGGGCGACGACTTTGTCATCAAGAGCGTCCCATTTGATGGTGACGGTGTCTTTGTTCGTGCGTTTTTCATTGAACAGATTATGCCTTGGACCCTGCAGGCGTTCAGGATCGTAAAGACTCAAGATTGAAGCTTGCGAACGTACGCTCAGACCGCCTTTGTTCAGCGGAAATCCAGGATTGCCTTCGATTTTTATCGGGCGACCTTCGCGCGTCTTCACGAGCAAACCCAAACCCTCATTGCCGTCGAAATAAGTCGAGGTGTAGAAGTTGGCGATTCCGAAAGTCACTTCTTCAGGCTGTTTGTTGTACGGGACGATCTTCTGAACCGGACGTCGAATACAACCGGCAGTCGCCATCGCAACGGACGCACCCATCAGCTTTAAGAAATCCCGACGAGCAACGCCGTCTTCGCCATCGCTTTCACGCAATGGAGAGGAAGCAAATTCGGTCTCCACCGTCTTTAAGAATTCTGGATCGTTGTTGTATTCTTCCAGCGTCGCCCAATGAGTCGTGCTGCGCTCGATCTGCGGACGTGCCGCTTTCTTCGCCGCCAACTCTGCGTCTGTATGTTCGTGATCATGGTTATGATCGTTATGCTCGTGTTCGTGATTGTCGTGATTAATTTCAGACATGGTACCTTCCACAAATCCTAGTGGTGACAAGTTGAACAGTTCAAAGGCGCTTTATTCTCGGGTTGTCGGTGACAGTTGATACACCAGCCCATTGAAAGATCCTGAACCTGCATTATTTTTTGCATCTTTTCGACTTCGCCGTGGCAAGTTTGGCAGTTCACGCCCTTCGCAATGTGCGCAGAGTGGTTGAAGTGAACGTAATCCGGCAACATGTGCACGCGCACCCACTCAATCGACCCGCCCTTATCGTAAGCATCGCGGAGTTTCTGGATGTGCGGGCTGTCGGTCTTCACTTGAAGATGGCAATTCATGCATGTCGAGAGCGCCGGAATGTTCGAGTACTTCGAGCGCTCGACCTGATTATGGCAGTACTGACATTGAATTTTGTTTTTGGTGACGTGAATTGAGTGATCAAACGGGAGTGGCTGCTCTGGAGCGTAACCCTGATTGTAACCCCACCCTGGCTGAAACTTACACCCAGCAAGGCCGTAAAGCCCCACAATGAGCATTCCTGCTGCTGCAATAGTTCTCAATAACCGATGCATAATCTTCCTTTGCTCGACTCATCAATTTTTCCGATGCCTCCAATTTAAAATTGGAATGCACCGAATGTCTAGTTTGTTTTTGCAAACTTGATGAGAATGCGGAAGCTTAGCTGATTACTTTTTCCGCACCATCGATGCATAGAGCACCAACAAGAAGTGCGCAAGAATGAGAACCGCGACGTATTCTACTCCGCCCGCACCGAAGCCATAAGTATGAAGCCCCGCACCAAGAACGAAGTTCACTCCGTACCAAGCCATCACAACGAGACTAAACGCGATGACTCCGGTCGCGATCATTCCGAAGTTTCTGAGCATTCCACCCATGCGAGCATGTAATACTGCAAGGTATCCGAGCAAAGCGATCAATGCCCAAGTCTCTTTTGGGTCCCATCCCCAGAAGCGACCCCAACTATAATCTGCCCAAATTCCGCCCAGAATAATTCCGGGTGCTAAAAAAACCACTCCGATTTGCATCGCCCGGTAAACCGAAGTCGCAATCGCTTTTAGTTTATCCGCGTGCTTTTCTTCGCCGCGGATATAGTAGATCATTCCGATATCCCCCAAAACGAAGGCTAAAAAGAATGCGGCGTAACTGATAGTGATTGTCATTACATGCACGGTCAGCCAGTAGTTACTGCGCAGAACGGGCTCCAACGGCTGAAGTGCGGGGTCCAAAACGGCGGGCGCCGTGTCCGCGATAATCAGCGCAACCATTGCGCCCAAAGTTCCGGCCAGCAATAAAAACTTAAATTTGTAAACCTTCTCGAGAATGGACGCAAAGACCAGCGCCCCCCACGACATCCACACAACCGTCTCATACATATTAGTGACCGGCGCGCGATCCATCAGATACATCCGCATGATAAACCCGAACGTATGAATCGCGAAACCGACGGCGGCAAAAGACCAAGCAGCCTTCATCCAGTTCGGTTTATCCATCGACCACAACATCAACAGCACAACGGACGCTAAAAGATAAAAAATGTAAGCCCAGCGAAACGGATGAAAATGATTGTAGAAAGTTTCGACTTTGATTTTCTGATCGTGGTCGTAAAGTTTCGGATTGTTTGCACGCGCTAAGTCTTCAAACTTAGCGATGCTCGAGTCCATGTCAGAGCCGACTTTTTCTAGGCCTGCCTTGTCCCCGTTCTGAGCGACCGCCGCGATGTAGGCAACGAAACTCTTGGTCACTTCACCGAAGGCCGTCTGCTGTTCGCCTTGAAACTGCGATACCGCGAGCCAAGTTTCGCCTTCTTTCGGCGGAATCAATCGGAGCATGTTTCCGCCTGCAATTTCACGAAAGACGTAAAGCTGATTTTCTAAGCGCTGAAGAGCCTGAAAGTAAGGCGTCAGCTTTTCTTTGCTTTCGCGCTTGGCGTTCAGCTCCTGGATTAAAATCGCAAAATGTTCGTTGCTAAAGATTTCGTCGCCCGTGAAGTATCTTTGCTCGACCGGGAGGTTCATCGCCTTAAGGACTTCGTGATTGCGGACTTCAAAGATTTTTTTGCTCGACCATGCGGTGGGACTTAACATCCAAGTCATGATAATTTCGGTGGCCGCACGCCCTTCGAAATTGGATTTCCCGTAAACGATTTCAAGCATCTCTTTCGAGAAGGTATCGTAAGGCTTGATCCGACCCGCATCCTGAACCGGCAACGATTGAAGCCGATCGCCCGATGCCGCCTGTACATTTTGAAAAACCATCAAAGAAAGTAGGATCGCAAGAGTCAGCTGCAAACGTTTCATACGGGTTTTCCTTTTTTAGCTTTCTGTTTGAAATAGAACAACAGAATGATACCGATCGACATGATTAACGAACCTAAATACTTCACCCAACGGCCTGGATCCTGATTGATTGAAAAAACGGATGCGGCTGGCTGCCCGGTGTTGGGATCATTATCGAAGCTTGCCTGATAAATGGTGTAGCCTGCATATTTCAGCGGCTCGTTCATCGAGATTTCCCGGTCCGGCACGTTCGGGACACTGACGACACTTTTGTAAGCGGCCGGACGAGTGGTCCCCGGGTATTTTTCCACCTCGAAGTTTTTCAACTTTACCGCGAAACCAAGATCGATGCGGCGGTTGCCGTAACTGACAATGTACACCGCTTCGGGAGTAAATAGTTTTAAAGTATCATTGAGTAAAATCCAATGTTCGCTGCCGTTAAATTCAATTCGCGCGGCCGACGTGGTGAGCGGCGTCGTTGAAGTCCGATCCGAAAGGTCCCAGCTTTCTTCAGCCTCTGGCAAATATCGTAAGGCGCGCACTTCAATCGGCATTTTCCAGCCCGGCACGAACGAGTCGCCTTCTTTGATGGTCCCCGACTTGATCGGCTTTTCTTGATCCTTTTGGAAAACCACGTACTTCATAGATTCATTTGGCGAAGGGGTAAAAAATATTTCATTAAAGCCACGGCCTTTTTCTGGCGCAAGCCCTAGGTGAAGTGCCGCCGGCCCAAAATCGTGCGTGGCGAGCTCATTGGGTCTTCGCTGGACGACCCACTCGATGACGTTGACGTTCGCATTCTGAACCTGAAATCTTAATGCAGATCCGCGACGTCCATTGGACTCTTTCGGCGCGCTGACTTTGCGGGACGGAATCACGAAAGGTTTGTAGCCGGTGAACTTGATTTCACCGCTGTACGTAGAAACCGCCACCGGTTTTTCGGGACTCGGCGCATGCGTAAAGAAATCGACCGGTTGCTCGAGCAGCTTGGTGTACCGATCGCCGTCGAAAGAACTGTAAACCAGAACGTCGGTTTCCGGAACCACCAGGTATTGATTCGACTGGCCCATCGGCACGCGCAGGGATCCGTCGATTCCGTACTTCATCGTCAAAACCGATCCCGTTAGCAGCAAAATAATTCCTATGTGAGCGCAAATAAACGATGCGTGACGCGGCTTCCACGGCCAACGATCGATCATCACGGCGGTCAAACTGGTCGCGAGCGACCCCATGACAATGTACATCCAAATGGTATCGTAAACGAGTTTTCTTGCGACGGTTGCATCGTTGAATTTTGCTTCGACGATCGTGCCCACGGCGATCAGGGTCGCGAGAGAAAGAATGATCACAACGGCAAGCTTGAGCGAGGCTAAGAATTTTAAGACTTTTTTCATCATGTCCTGCAAATTATGAGTCGAATCCCAGCGCGATGGCTAATCATATCGAAATCAACGCTGTAAGTCAGGCAGCTCCTGACAGATGTAACTAAGGGCCCTTTCGATCTTCGATTGAACCTTTTCGGCCTCATCCGGTTTTAGTTTTTTTGTCTTTTCGTCCATGTAGAGTCCACGATTTAGCTCTACCTGAATGGCGTGATGGTTTTTGGCGGGCTCCCCATATTGCTCGCTCAAGCGTCCACCGAAATAGGGCCAGTTGTAACCAACGCGAAAACCCGCGATGACGTAAGCCGCAATCACAAGGTCACGAAACTTTGGATCGCAGCTTTTGCCGTGGCAATCGCTGACCACGATTTCAGCCCGGTGTTCGCCGGGATCACGGTGTTCTTTGGTTCCGACAGAGGGCATGCTGTGAGCATCGATGTGGTAGATTTTCCGTCGTCCCACCGCTTCATAGTTTTCGTAGAGTTTCCGCACACTCGCGTGAAAAGGCTCATAGATAAGTTGCACTAATTCTTGGTGCTTCTTTGCCTCGATTGGCGCCGGCATCAAGATTTGATTGTAGGTCGTGATAGACCACAAAAATCCGCGGCGATTTGTGCCTGCCGCAGTGGCATGACCGATCACCGACCCGGCATCGACATCTTCAGGAATACGATTCAAATCTCCGGCGTAGCGATGCCATTCGGTTTTGGCGTACGGCAGATGCAACTTCTGCAAAGTGGGTTCGTATAAAAAATCGACGTAACGATCTACATCGCACATCAAAATTTCTTCCGGCAAGACGTTCAGCCAACTGGCTTGGGTCGGAATTTTTTCGCCCGAATGGGGAATCGTCACTAACAGAGAGCTCGCGGGAAGTTGCATTGTCCACCTCTTGATGTCATGCTTCGTTTACATATATGGTGAAAATTTATACTAAAACCGGCGACAAAGGAACCACCCGTTTGGTGGATGGCTCTTGCGTCGAAAAATTCAGCCCCCGCGTCGAAGCCTACGGAACCGTCGACGAAATCAATTCGTATTTGGGCGTGGTGCGCGTCGGCCTGCAAAAGACGTCAGAGCTGCGCAGCCTGGACGTCGTCTTTGAGAAAATTCAAAATCACTTGTTTAATTTGGGCAGTTTGCTCGCCTGCGCCGATGCGGAAATCTTTAAGAAATTACCGCCGATCGAAGCGGCTCACGTCGCGATGTTAGAAAATCAGATCGACGCCTTGACCGCCGACCTTCCCGAGCTCAAACATTTTATCCTTCCTGCCGGTCACGAAGTGGCGGCGCACCTGCACGTAGCGCGCACGCTCTGCAGA
>JACMRP010000305.1 GCA_014376325.1 Pseudobdellovibrionaceae bacterium | reverse complement strand
GAGAAGCAGAAATAAAAAAAGTCTCATGGAAGCCATGAGACTCTATTTTAGACTTTGTTGACAAGTCCTGACTGGATAATGAAAACGAAATTAGTATCGACCGCCGCCGCCGCCACCGCGTCCACCGCCGCCGAATCCGCCGCCACCACGTCCGCCGCCGCCGCGACCACCACCACCGAATCCGCCGCCGCCACGACCGCCGCCTTCGCGTGGTTCTTGTGGACGAGCTTCAGAAACGTTGATCGCGCGACCATCAAGTTCAGCGCCGTTCAGTTTATTGATTGCTGCGTCTGCATCAGAGTCAGAATCCATTTCTACGAATCCGAATCCTTTGCTACGACCGGTTTCGCGATCTGAAATCACCTTCGCAGATGTGACCGAACCGAACTCTTCGAATGCGCTTTGCAAACGACCGTCGTCGATAGAATAAGGAAGATTGCCTACATATAATTTTTTGCCCATTAATACCTCTTGAAGAACAGTTAATATCTGTTTATTAAGTTAGCATAGCCCAATGCCGGTGCAAGTGCATTTTTAGTAACGGCCTGATCGCACCTAACGCATATTATTGAACTGGAGCGGCACCGCGAAACTGCCAGACCGAACCTTCGCAATAATCTCCTGAAGATCATCCAGACTTTTTCCGGTGACCCTGACTTTGTCGTCCACGATTGCGGGCTGGACTTTGAGCTTGGTGTCTTTAATGAACTTCACGATATCCTTTGCTACTTCTTTTTCGAGACCCTGGATGATAGTCACTTTCTGGCGCAGCATCTTACCGCCAGCGGGCTCCGGCTTTTCAAACTTGAATGATTTAATATCAACGCCGCGTCGATGAAGCTTGCTCTGTAAAATGGAATTAATGGCTTCAACTTTGTATTCATCTTCAGCAAGAATGATAATCTCTTTCTTATCCCACTGAATTTCGGCCTGGCTGCCCTTAAAGTCATAACGTCCTTCAACCTCTTTACGAGCCTGATTAACGGCGTTATCAACTTCCTGAACATTAATTTCCGAAACAATATCAAACGAAGCCATCTTTATTCCTATCTAGTTAGTGATGATGTCCGTGTCCGTGCACGCCGTGAGCGTGTCCGTGCTGCATTTCTTCTGCCGTCGCATCGCGAACCGCTGACATCTCGATTTCGAAAGTCAGATCCTGGCCAGCAAGCGGATGGTTTCCGTCGAGTATCACGTTGGTGTCCGTGATTTCGGCAACGCGGACGACTTTATTTTGCTCGCCCAAATTTAACTGCAAATATGCACCCAGCTCCAATTTCAAATGCGAAAGTTCAGCTTTAGGAACATCCATGCGCATCTTTGGATCTTGGACGCCGTAGGCTTCGGCCGCAGCGATTTTGACGGTCATTTTTTCGCCCGCTTTCATGTCCTTAATCTCTTCTTCTAGCTTTGGAATGATCTGCCCAGAACCTTCTAGGAATGCTAAGGGTTCGCCAGATTCCGAAGCGTCGAGGGTCGCGCCGTCGGCTCCTTTTAGGACATAGTTAAATGCAAGTACTCGACGTTTCATATTGGGTCTCCTTTATTGAGGTGTCTCCAGGACACGAGCTACCGCGAAATAGCCCTCTATTCAAGGGATTATGGTCCAGGTACTTGAAATTCACCGTCCCAATCTGCTATTATTTTAGACAGAGCCGTGTGGAGGGATAATGCATCATTTAACCTCAGCCAGGTCTCTGCTTCTCAATTCGAGTTATGAGCCAATGCGGATTGTTAGCTGGCAGAAGGCCTTGATCTTGTGGTTTCAGGACAAAGTCGAAATACTGGAGTATCACTCCGTCTTCGCGAGGTCCTCAAAAAATAATTTTCAACTACCCAGCGTACTGAGGTTAAAAACCTACGTCCGACCTCGGGGCTCCGGCGCCGTTCGCTTCTGTCGCGAAAATGTTTACATCCGCGATAATTATACCTGTCAGTACTGCGGCTACCAAATTTCACCGAAGCATTTAACTTTGGACCACGTTGTTCCCGCATCAAAAAATGGAAAGAAAAATTGGACAAATGTCGTCTCTGCTTGCAGACAGTGCAATCAACGGAAAGCGAATCGCACTCCGGCGACGGCAAATATGCCTTTATTATCCGATCCAAAAATGCCATCATGGCTGCCAACTCGAGAGCTAGAAATTCAGATGGAGATGGAAAAAGCTCCGCCCAGCTGGCTCGAATATTTACGATTTAAGGCAGGATGAGTTTAAAGTATCAAATTTCAAAGATTCCGACCGAGTACACCATAGAGTTACGACAACGTGTACTTAAACCCTTTTTGCATCCTGAAGATTGCATCAACCCTGGTGACGACGATCCAACGACTACGCATTTAGGACTTTTTCACGAACGCAAGCTTGTGAGCATCTGCACGTTTCTATCTGAACCACATCCCTCGTTTAATTCCGGAAACCCGACGCGCCTTCGCGGAATGGCGACTCTGCAAAAATATCGTGGTCAAGGCTTTGGTCGCATACTTCTTCAGTACGGATTTAATCACCTTCGTCAGAATCGCAGCGATTTCTTATGGTGCAACGCTCGCAGTCGCGCATTCAGTTTTTACACGACGATGGGTTTGTTTTATCACGGAGAGATGTTCGACTTGGACCGGATCGGACCCCATAAAGTCATGTACAGGTCCCTGAATTCTCGATAGATTTATGTATGCAGCAAACAAAAAATTTAGACGCAAAAACGAAGAAGGATCTGGTGAAGTGGCTCACCATGATTATCAGCGAAACCAACGGGATAACCCTGAAAGAAACGCTGAATCTTTTAATCTCTTCAGAGCTCAATGACGAAAATAAAAATGCCTTGGCCCTGGTTGTCGAATTCCGTGACCTTGTAGAAAAATTCGTCACCAACAAAGTTTCCATCAATGTTTTACTGACTCACCCGCTGTCGGAATGCCTTTTTGAATTTTTTAAGGCCTTTCCAATTAAATATTACGAAGAGCATATCCATTTAACTGGGTCGCTGACGGCAGAGTTTCTTTATCCGCGATTAAAAAAACTGCTAGAGGGTCCGGACAAGGCAATTTACGAACAAAAGATTCGCGAAGTTTACGGCGATAAGGCCTTGCCGATCAAATCCGAAGAAGACGTCGATAAACTGATTCGGCTAGACGAAACTGAAGGTTTCCTTACTTACCTTAAAATTTTATATCTGCCAAAATTGGTATTTATTTCCCGCGAAGCTCATGCCGACGCCGCTTACCATATGGCCGAAGAGCTTTATCACAAATACAACGTCGGCAATATTCGCTTAAAGTTTACGCTAGATCGAGCGACCTCGAATAGTTCTGAACAAATTCCGGGAATTGCTGACGTGACCCCAGAAGACGTTGTTATCGGTCTATACGATGGCTTTAAAAAGTTCCAGAATCGACATGCCGATTTCGACTTTATCTTGTCACCATCGTTCCGTAAGGAATCCAATTTCTTCGATGCTAATAAATATAAATCTCGCAAAGAACACTTTATGGGGCAAGTCAGTGAACTGACCCGCATGATCGACAAATACCCATTCTTGCAACAACACATGCAGGACGTGGACACGGTTGGCGATGAGCGCGAGCTCTACCGCAAAGAACACTTCTACGAAATGCAGGCCGGCTTCCGCAAATTGCAATACCGCGGATTTCAGATCCGATCGCATCACGGCGAAACTTGGAATACCCTAAAAAAAGGTATTCAGGCCGTCGACAACGCCATGAATATTTGGCACATCGATACGCTTGAGCACGGAATTAGCTTAGGCATTAATCCGAATACGTACTTTCATCGGCTTTATCAGGCCGTTGCTAAAAAGAACCGCGAAGGCGAAGCGATCACTCCGAAAGATCCGTCGTACCGTGAATTGCTCGAAATCGATTGGGGCAATTACAAATATGTTTTGGATAAATTGCTCAAAGGTGAAACGCTCAACGAAAAAGAAAATACCGAATTCTTAAAAGCTAAATTCCACACGGCTCGCGAAGTGGAACATTACCAGCACGACGTTTTGAACCGCATGATCCAAAAAGAAATTTCTTTGATTTCGCTTCCGTCGTCCAACAACAAGTTAACCGGTAAGTTCGATGACTATAAAGATCATCCTTTCTCTTGGTGGGAAAAGAAAAACGTGAACTTGGGCGTCGGCACCGACAACTACGTCACGCTGAACACCAATTTCATTCAAGAACTGATGATCATTCTTTACACGGACCCTGATAATTTAAAAATTACTAAATTGTTAATGGTCGCGAGCAAAGAAGGACGTCGTCCTTACATCAGTCAT
>JACMRP010000304.1 GCA_014376325.1 Pseudobdellovibrionaceae bacterium | reverse complement strand
TCCGCTGAGTCAACCCGTACAACAACAATCCCACCGCCGCAGAGTATTCACCGGACTTCACCACATCGATGAGTCCGCCCACTTTGCTTGGTCCTCCACGACGAACTGGAATATCAAAAATAAATTCACCCATCTCAACCAAGCCATCGAGCTGACTCGCCCCACCGGTGAGAACCAAACCCGATCCCATCAAAGGGAGCAAACTGCTCATGCGCATATCGTTCGCGATCAAGTTCAGAGTTTCTTCAGCGCGCGCTTC
This sequence comes from Pseudobdellovibrionaceae bacterium, assembly GCA_014376325.1. The sequence goes on along the minus strand of JACMRP010000304.1, from coordinate 4,605 downwards.
TAGCACGTCCGCTAAATCTTTGCGCGGAATCAGACGCGGCTTTCGGCCACCGACTCCTTCGACTTCGATATTTTCAGTATCGCTAACCATCGAAGCCATCGCGCAACCGTATTTTTTCTTAAGATCTTCCGCAGAAACTTGCGGAGTCCGTAAACCCACCGCGACATCATGAGTGAAATGATGACCGCCGAGTGGAATCACGGAAGTGTGCGCGACGCTGCCGTTCACAAAGTAAATGGCGTCGCAAGTGCCGCCACCCATGTCGACAACGCAAACGCCGAGGTTTCTTTCGTCGTCACTGAGCACCGCGAACGATGCTGCCAGTTGATTCAAAACTAAGCCGCCAACTTTTAAGCCGGCGCGTTCAACGCATTTGATAGAATTTTGTAATGCCGTGTAGCCACCGGTCACGATGTGGACCGAAGCTTCTAGTCGCACGCCGGACATACCGATTGGATCAGTGATGCCGTCTTGACCATCGACTTTGAATTCACGAGGAAGAACGTGCAAAACATTTCGATCTGCAGGAACGGCAACGGCCTTTGCCGCTTCGATTACGCGTTCGATATCTTGGTTTGTGACTTCTTTATTTTTGATCGCGACCATGCCCTTCGAATCGAAAGACGTAATGTGCGTTCCAGAAATTCCGACCCAAACTTCATTCACGGTGTAACCGCTCATGAGTTCAGCTTCTTCTTTGGCTTTTTTTATGGATTCCGTTGTCGCTTCGATGTTAACAACAACACCCTGACGAATGCCGGTGTTCGGAGCATTACCTACTCCAACAACATCGATTTTTCCCTCGGGATTTACGGTTCCTATAACGAAACAAACTTTCGTTGAACCAATATCAAGGCCAGCCAGCACCGGTGCTTTCGGTTTTATATTGCTCATCCTTAAGTCCTAAGTAAAAGGCTTACTTAACTCATCAATTCATTCGATGAGTTCAACAGACCTAAGTCTTCACTACTTTAGGCTGCCTTGACTTTAGCTTAGGGATCCTTACGCAACCTGACAAGAACTTTCTTGGACAGGTTTGCGTCTATGACGCGAGCGTCAAACTCGCGAGATTCGAGATAATCAACGACCTGTGCAACACGCGCACTCTTCAGCGCAACTTGTTCCTCACCGATTTTTACCTGCACACCAGTCTTCATCATCATCACTGAAAAACCGTCCTTGTTATCGAAGCGCATTTCGGAAATTGTTTTTTTACTAAACGAACCTTCGGCAGGAATTTCCTGAATCACCTTCACGGCTTTGCTTCGAAGTTCTTTTCGGTCTGCGAACACTGCGCCGTCTAAAAGTGTCACATCAGGTGATTGAGTTGAATCCACACTCTCTAAAAAACTTCCATCTTCGATGATCGGAATAAATTTTCCGTTCTTTGCAAGATAGACCAATTTCACTTCGTAAGGTTTCACGGTGACTTGCAAAGTGCCGGGCCAACTGCGGGAAATACTGTGTACCGAAATCCAATTTTGCGAATTCAAAATTGTCACAACGCTGGATAAACGAACTGACCACAACGACTGACCTTTGAATGGTGCCATCTGCAAACTGAGTTTTTCAACGAGTGGTTTGTAAAAATTCGACTGCGCCTGCGCTTCGGGATCGGCCATCACAATTTCGACTTTCTCGATGTTAAAAAAGCCTTTGGCATCCAGCCAAAACATCGAACCCGCAATGACCGATGGAAGCACGACGAACGCGATGGATAATTTAAGAATTAACTTTTTCAAATCATAACCCCACTGTGCATTCAGTGTATCAACGCACGATGTGGAGATAAAATCATTTTAGAACACCGGACCTTAGGCTAATACGTTGTCGGCTCAAAATGCCCCCGGCAAGCAAGATCGCGCCGCACAGAGCGTGCAGATAATGATCCCAGCGACCAAATTCTGCGGATCCAGGCACCCACGTCATGTAATACCGAGCTTCTACAGCACCATTCACGATGACGTTCATTCCGAAAACAAAACCTAAAATCCCGAAAAGCAAATAGGCCGTTCCCATGCACAGGCTAAAACTTCTTGCAACTGGTCCCACGCGGGTAAGACCCACCCACAGCGTCGCAACACCCGCAACAAGATTGATCAAATTATGAATATAACCGAAATGAAATTCCCAGATCACGGGGGCTGCAAATCCTACGACCGCAATCGCAATCAGCGCGAAGCCCATATACCAGCAGGTTCTATTCGCGATCGTCATTCGCGGACCGAAATAGGCCGCGGGTTCGCCATCGGGGCTGGATATTAATTCGGACCGTCCGTCTTTATCGTCATCATAGTAAGGAATATCATGTTCGTTCCGTATGGGCTCGAAGATGTCGTCAGACTTCTTGCGTTTCTGCGGCTGTCGCTTGAGCCCACTATCAATTGATTCGATTTCCATAAGAACCTCCATCTTAGATTTTCACACCCGGATGTGTTGCCGTTGTGGCATGAAGATGACGGAAGCACGAAATCGCCTGCGGCCAGCATTGTGGACGAGTTTGCATTAACACGAAAGGAGACCAGTTTTACAATTTCTAAAAATCGCCAATGCGGACGACTTCAGTGTGCAGGTCTATGCCACGCTCTTTTTTAACTGTCGCGCGAACATGGTCGATGATCGCAGCGATATCGGAGGCTTTGGCCTTACCGATGTTCACGATAAAGTTCGCGTGCTTTAAAGAAACCTGAGCATCTCCTACCTGATACCCTTTTAGCCCACAACCGTCGATCAGCTGTGCCGCTTTATGGCCTTCGGGATTTCGGAAAACAGAACCGCAACTTGGCATGTCGAGGGGCTGTTTAGTTAAACGTATCTTATTGGCGCTACGCACTTTTTCAATAATCGTTGCGTCTGGTTCAATCGGCCAGCTCATGCCCACACGAATAATGAACCCTGGCTGCCAACCATTGGTGTGACGGTACTCCCAGTGAATCTGATCTTTTGAAAATCGGTACGTGTGGAATCGCCCATTACCGACTCTAAGGATCTCTACCCAATCGGTGATTTCGACAAATTCTCTTGGCAAAAAGTTTTCCGCGACCCCGGCATTCATGACCACGCCGCCACCTACGTCGCCCGGAATCCCACCCAGAAATAGTGCCGGCGCTAATTTATTTTTTAGGAATATCTTCAGCAGTTCTGATTTTGGAGTTCCGGCCCAGGCGATTATATGAAGTCGGCCATTTTCTTCTTTGGTTTCGGTGCCGCTAAATTTCTGAAGACAAATGACCAAACCCGAAACACCCTTGTCGGCGATCAAGACATTGCTGCCGCCGCCGAACACGGTCAGCTTTAGATTTTTTGCGTCCGCGTGTGAAATCGCGGTTTGTAGGTCGTTTAAGTTTTCTGGCAGGCAAAAGAATTCGGCCGGCCCGCCGACTTGCCAAGAAGTGTATTTACCCAGGGGGATGTTCGGTTTAATTTCCATCACAGCTTATTTAAAACCTCTAGGCCCAACTTCCATCCGTCACCGGCACCGAGCGTGATGAACACGTCACCTGATTTTAAGTCCGCTAATATTACATCTGCTGACTTTTCGTCCCGCGGAAAATATCTGGCGTCTTCGTGCTTCATTTCTTCGATCAGTTTTTGCGAGGTGATTCCAGGAATCGGAGTTTCACCCGCAGCGTAGATATCGGTCATCAAGATCTGATCGGCCTGTGCAAAACAATTTGTGAAGTCATGCCAGCAATTCTGCGTTCGCGAATAACGGTGAGGCTGAAAATATACGACCAATTTATTCTTCGGATATTTTTCACGAAATGCTTGAAGGACCGCGCGCACTTCGGTGGGATGATGTCCGTAGTCGTCATAAACCGTGATGCCACGTTTTTCACCTTTGTAATGAAAGCGGCGGTCGACTCCTTCAAATAGTTGCAAGCCGCGTGCGCAAGTCGCGAAATCGATACCCGCTTGCAAACCCGCAAGGATCGCGGCAGTCGCATTCAGCGCATTGTGCCGGCCAGGAACTTTCAGCTCGAAATCGCCAAGCTTCGTTTTTGTATTCGTTTTATGATCACGACGGCACAGAGTATATTTGCCGTTATCACCGACCAAGATGACATCGTTCTTTTCCCCAAAACCGTAAAAGATCGCGCGCTTCGGGAAGTGTTCAAAAAGTTTCGGAACATTCGGGTCATCACCGCAAATGATGCTGACGCCGTAAAAAGGCACCCGCAGCGCAAAATCGTAAAAAGACTTTTGAACGTTATCAAAAGTTTTGTAGTGATCCAAATGATCCGAATCGATATTTGTGATGATCGCAATTTCTGGGCTTAGCTTATGAAAACTGCCGTCGCTTTCGTCCGCTTCGGCCAGAAACCATTCCCCTTCACCGTGAACCGCCGTCGACTTAATCAATTCAAAACGTCCACCGACTGCGATGGTGGGTTTCATGTTGGCTTCAATAAAAATGGCAGAGACCAAACTGGTCGTCGTCGTTTTACCGTGCGTACCCGCAATGGCAACACCGCGTTTTAAGCGCATGATCTCCGCAAGTGCTTCCGCGCGAGGTATCAGCGGAACTTGGCGTGCACGAGCATCCGCAATTTCGGGATTGGTATATTGAATTGCGCTGGAATATACGACGACATCGGCATCACC
>JACMRP010000303.1 GCA_014376325.1 Pseudobdellovibrionaceae bacterium | reverse complement strand
GCAGCCCTTGCGCGACTTCGCGCCAGCGGATTAAAGGCACTTTCTTGACGAATCAAAGCTTTAACTAAAAGTGGATCGGCATGCGCACTGTACTGAACAATCTTTTCCCAGTACCGCGTCGGGAACAGAAGTCCCGCTACCGACGGCGCTATCATTTCTGGATGTTCGGACAAATACTTATGCAAAGTTTGAAAGACCGGTAAATCTGCGCCGCTAAAACTCATCACGGTCAGCATCGCCGTCTGAAACGACACGGGCAACGCTCTGAACTTTTCATAATTAATCTTAGTTGCTAAGTAATGAATGGTCGCCTGCTGATTTTTTTCATGCAGCTCTATGAAGCTTGCCAGTAACCGGTCCCAGTCCGCGGAACCGCTAAAAACTGACAATGTCCAAATGGGCGACTTACGCGTTTCTGGGTTCGTGTCCGTCAGCAGGATCCCGTAACCGCCCCAGGGATTGCGGTTATCCACGGTATTTGGACCTGCGCAAAGGCTACGCACGTACGCAACGCGGTCGTTGATACCTCGCTCTGGGATCGCCGGAAATTTATTTAGATATTCGATGGCCCGCGGGCATTCGTTCTTCTGAATCGCAAAGATCGCGAGCTTAAAAAGACTTTCCTGCGGATTGTAAGACTGGCAAGTTAAGACTTTTTCATGGAGCACCTGCGACCAAGAAATGGCATCGTTCTCTGGGAAATCAATTTCGAATGTAAATGCGAGCGCCTGAGTTTCCATCGCTGACTCGCAACCAAAATCCACCGTTAGTTCCTGCGCCCGACGTAACTTTTTGGCAAATTTCCAAGTCTTGAATTTTCGAATGAACTGCGACTGCTGATTTTTTTCTTTAGAAATTTTGGCGGGCTTTTCAGCGCGTAAGCCCGCTGGCAAAACCATCGCGGGATCGCGCGAATCTAAACCTTCGAAACTCAGCGCCGTTAATTGGCTACGCAATCGCGCGACTGCCGGGACCGCACCCATTTGCAATGCTTCCGCAAGTTCTAGGGGTGCCCCTGGATTCTGTACCGCCGTCGGCTGACGACTTGGGCTGGCACACGAAATTGACAATAAGAATGAAAAAAACATGATCACGCGCATGGAATCTTATCGGAGAATTTCAAAAATCCTCGCGCTGACCGAAGGACTAGAGAAACGGGTTTAGGCTTCTTCCACCGAAAACAAAAGCAACTTACCTTGATCCAGCGAATACTTGTTCGCTTTGGCGGTTTTGGTCTCAGCAATCTCTAGAGGATACACTCCGACCGCGCCCAGACCCGTCCGGTGCGCCTTCAACATGATGTGCCCCGCTTCGTCGGTATTCTTCTGAAAGAATGTCTGCAAAACTTCGACGACAAACTCCCTCGGAGTGTAGGGATCATTGTGAACTAACACCACGTACATCGCCGGTTGCTTTACTTTGTATTCCGGTTTTACCACCGGCGGTTGGATCGTTTGCGTATCACTCATAGCGACTTGCCTTCATTCTGTAACCAGGTAGGTTAGATTTATGACGCCCGAAATTTACCACTCTTTTAAAGAAATTTCCAGAGAAGACTGGCAAGCCTTGGTCCCCGAATCCTTTCCATTTGCGAGTTATGACTTTTTAAGCGCGCTAGAAACAACCGGTTGCCTTGGCCGCCGAACGGGCTGGGTGCCCGTCATTGCGGTCCTGCGCCCCGCTATAGTGGGTCACGGAATCACGGCTGCCCTTGTCGCCTTCATCAAAAATAACAGCTACGGAGAATACATTTTCGACTTCGCATGGGCTCAAGCACACGAAGCCTCCGGCGCGCAATATTATCCAAAAATTGTCTCTGCAATTCCGTTCACGCCGGCGACGGGACCTAAACTTCTTTTTGCTGCGGAACTACCGACTGCCGCTCGGCAAAACGCGGCCGACGCTTTGCTGACCGCCTTGGCCGATTTCGCGAAAAAGATGGGCTCAAGCTCCGAACACTTCTTGTTTATTCCGGAAGAACAAATTCCTTATTTCAAGCCGCCCGCTTATTTTTTACGACACAGTTTTCAGTTTCACTGGCGAAACGCTGGCTATAAAAACTTCGAGGATTTTTTGGCTTCGCTCAAGGGTAAACGTCGTCGCGAAATTGTGCGCGAGCGCTCGCAAGTCGCAAAGGTCGGGCTTAAGATAGAGCGTCTTACTGGCGCAAAACTGACTGCCGAACACGGACAGATCATGTATCAGTTTTATTTATCTACGTTGGATAAAATGAGCGGAATGAACTACCTGACTCCCGAATTCTTCACGACGGTGTTCACGACGATGAAGGACAATATATTATTCGTTCTGGCAACCAATGACGACGGTATGCCGGTCGCCGGTGCATTGAATTTTTACGGGAATTCCACCTTGTTCGGCCGGCAGTGGGGCTGCCTTGAAGAATACAAATCCTTGCATTTTGAGCTCTGTTATTACCAAGGTATTGAATTCGCGATAGAGAAAAAATTCACCCTCTTTGAAGCCGGCGCCCAGGGCGAGCATAAATTTCAGCGGGGTTTCTTGCCGAGCCTTACCTATAGTGCCCATCAAGTTCATCATACCCAAATGGACGTTGCTATCCGCAATCACGTCGATTATGAAAAGAGCCAAATCAAGGCGATGATCGTGGATTACATGGAACACTCGCCTTTCGCTACCAAGGGGAACTCATGACCGATACGCGTCTGATCGAGATCGAAACCAAAGTCTTGCAACAAGATCTTCTACTGGAAGAACTCAACGACGTGATCTATCGCCAACAACTTCAGATTGATCAACTTGAAATGACCTTAAATCAAATGGCGAAGCGCCTGCGCGAATCCGATGCGGTACAGATGCCTGTTGGACCTGGCAACGAACGGCCTCCGCACTATTAGATTTCGTAAGTGCATTTAATTTTGTTGGGCGGGAATGCTTTTCCAATTTGCAAATCTGCGGACCCGAAATTTGAGCCGACTGCAGAAATCTGTTAAGGTCCTCTCTCTTAAATAAGGGACATTCTTGAATTTATCTTCTGGCTTTATCGCTCTTTTCGCTTTCTCTCTTTTGACCGCTGGCTGCACATCGTCGGTTTCGACTTCTTCGAATTCTCAACCGAATTCTGATACGGCGATCATTCACGGCAAAAAATCACTCTCTTCGGATCCAATCGCCCAAGCGACCGTTTCCGTCAATACGGGTTCAGGCAAGTGCACTGGCGTTTTGCTCAGCGACCGCGTCGTGTTGACCGCGGCACATTGTTTTGATTTTGAACCGGTTGAATTAAGCCGAGCTAAAATCACGATCTTGTCCGGAGATAAAACTCAGGAATGTATCAGCGCCGCTGTTTCGGAAGTTTCGTACGAACCGAGCGCGGTCGTGGTCGGCGGAGTTCATCAACCTGATCTCGCGTTACTTAAATTGACTAGCGCCG
>JACMRP010000302.1 GCA_014376325.1 Pseudobdellovibrionaceae bacterium | reverse complement strand
TGTTGAAAACTTCTTGCCCGCCCCGCACCTGAACGACACGAACCCGGACCACGGCTTCAAATTCGCTTTTCATCTGACGAATCACGCCGACGTTATCGGCTTTTCTAGAAATGCGAATGTCCAGAATTTTGCCTTCTAAAACCGCGTTCGCACCCAAGGCTTGGGCCGCCATCGCGATTTCCTTGAGGTCGTATTCGCCTTTTTCTGCCGGACGGAGTGAGTCCTGCTTCAAGTCACGGCTGTCGACTGCCACGACATCGCCACCGCGATTTAATTCTTTGATGAAGATGCTGCGTGCTTTGTCCCTCAGACTTTCGGGGCGGCCTTCGGAAGCGTCCAGGAATGGCAACACGATCAAACGTTTGCGGGGACCACCGGAATCATTCTTACCGATCATCGATTGATCACGAACTTCTCTGCGTGCTACCGGCGAGGTGCGATCGATCGTCTGACAGCCGACGATCGTAAAAATACTGAGCGCACTAAATGCTAAACTAAAAAAATTCACGGGAACCTACCTTTGAACCTGAAGTAAAACTTCGGTGTCCGAAGGCGCTGACGAGTTCCATCTGCGACCATCGATTTCTAAGTTGGATAGTTTTGCGGCAAAATCTCTGGAATTTAAATTTGTATCCACTTCGTAAGCTATGGCGTCTGCAGAAATCAGGCGCTCGCGAATATTGCGAATTTCGCGAACTTGCCCTCGCAATTTTTCTTTGAAGGCTTCTTGCGTATTCAGCGGAATGCGGCCACGGAAGGTGAGTCTAAGAACCGTCGAACCCAAAGACCCCCGCTGCCAAACCTCGTACACTTGCGACGCTAAGTCTTGCGAAGTCGCTTCCACCACTTCGCGAACTTTTTTATCCACGCTGGATTCAAAAATACCAGCGTCTGTATCAAATCGACGAGAAACGTCCGCGATCGGGCGTCCGTTGCTGACTTGCAAAGCTAAAAGCTTCACTTCGATGCGGTAACGGTTCGAAGCGTCGGGACTTTTCGAATATTGAACAGTGCCCTCAACCACCATCGGCGCACCGAAGTACTGATTCATCAACTGCATGTCGTCCAAGCTAAGACGTTCATTCTGCACACTGTTCGGAACTTGCGGTCCCAAGGAAGATGCTTTTATCAGGTAAAAATTAAATTTTTGAAACGCACTTCGTAGACCGTTTTCAAATTGGCGATTTTGAGAAATCAAAAAAGATTTATTTTGCGCCTCTTCAGGTTTCCACCAGCGATACGAGCGAAGTCCTACTTTGTCCGTAAAACTGATCAACGGTAAAATGATCGGAGCCGTGTCGTTTTCGGCCAGAAGCGAATTCTCTTGCAGCAAGGTTTTTAAATCTTTTAGCGACACCCGCAGCGCCACCGTCATCTTAAAGCCGGCCGCATCTTGTAACAGGTCCCCGGGTTTAGAAACCGGAATGTAGCGATTCGGGTAACGCTCTACTTTGTTTTGAATCAAAGTTTTATTTTTCGAATACCGCTCGTCACCGATCAGGGCTTTGATGAACTCTTCCGAGATTTTTTTGTTCGCCTGGTCTAAGATATCGCGTTTTGCGGCTTGAGCGTTTTTTTCGGTTGAAGTTCCGGTGTAGCTTTTTTCAATGATCTCACTTTGCGCGAATGCCGCTGGTCCCGAGAATCCTGCTAGCCCCGATAACAAACCTAAAATAACCAATACATTTTTCATCACATAATCCCTTATGTTCTAAGTTCTTAATTCTATGAAATCAGTTCTTCCGAATACCAAATGGATATTCTCAAAAAATTCATTGCTGATACTCACCGCGATTTCGTTTTCCATGTGCAGCTGCACCTTGCGGTTTACTTCCCGTAAATCAATTTCCAAGCTGACGTTTGTCGGACCAGGGAACTCTTTAAGAACGTTATTCAGCCTTGCGTAGTCTTCCGCCGGAATTCGGTCTAAGTGGAAAACCAAACGTTTTGTTTTCTTTAAAATGTCTTCCATCGGCGAAACCGTGTCGACCATAATTTTGACCGAGCCGCCCTCTTCACCCTCTAAAGAACCGGTAATCAGGACGGGCTTTTCGTCCCGGCAGGCCATCTCGTTTCTGGCAAACGAATCTGGAAATATCACCAGCTCACAAGAGCCAGAAAGATCTTCGATCTTCGCAAACGCCATGCGCGTGCCTTTTTTAGTAATCAGCTCGCGGAGGTCCGAAATCAGACCTGCCACGACGACTTTCTTTTTATTGGCATCGCGACCCCAACGGTTCTCTTTCGTTTTAACGACCGGAGCTTGCGATACTGGCGCGTCTTGTTTTGCAAAAGCCGGTAAGTCGATGACTTTGCAGCTCGTCCAAAGCTCCGCCAGGTTTTCAAAACCCTTCAACGGATGATCGCTCAGGTAAAATCCTAAAACTTCTTTTTCATATGCAAGCGAAGCCGTTCTGGTCCACGGCTTCGTCGGCTCAAGCTTTACTTCGCTTTCTTCCGCGGGGCCCAAATCAAACAGCGACGTCTGACCAAGTTCACGCTCTTTGCGTTTGCCCTCTGCGCGGTCTAAGAATTGTTGATAGTTCGCGATCATCTGAGCGCGATGGACACCGAAACCGTCAAAGGCACCGGCCTTTATCAAACATTCGATTACTTTTTTATTAACTCTGCGAACGTCGATGGTATTAAAAAATTCATTTAAGTCTACGAACTTTTTCGCGGGCAAAGATTCGCGGGCTTCGACGATGGCAACGATCGCGCCTTCGCCAACGCCTTTGATTGCCCCCATGCCGAAATAAACCTCATCTCCGTGGGCTCCGAAGTGGTAATCCGAAAAATTCACGTTAGGCGGTCGTACGGTCAGTCCACGTTTGGCGGCGTCTTTTGAATACTTAACGATTTTATCAATGTCCGAAAGTTCGGTACTTAATAAAGCCGCGTAAAATTCTGTCGGGTAATACCACTTAAGCCACGCGGTCTGCATAGTGATGACCGAATAAGCGGCCGCATGGGATTTATTAAATCCGTAGTCGGCAAACTTGTACATTAAATCAAATAATTCGTTGGACTTTTTTTCGTCGTAACCCTTGGCCTTAGCGCCTTCCATAAAACGAATACGCTGCGTATCCATCTCGGCCTTGATTTTTTTACCCATCGCGCGCCGGAGCATGTCTGCTTCACCGAGCGAATAGCCCGCAATCCGCGAGGCGATCCCCATAACTTGCTCTTGGTAAACCATGATACCGTAAGTTTCAGAAAGAACTTCTTTGGTGTCTTCGATTAAATATTCGACCGGCGACTTTCCGTGCTTGCGATCGGTAAACTCTGGAATGTTCGCCATCGGACCCGGACGATACAAGGAAGTGATCGCGGTGATATCGCCAAAGCTAGAAGGACGAATTTTTCGGGTCGCATCGGTAATGCCTTCACCCTCGAACTGAAAAACTCCGGCGGTGTCCCCACGGGACATCATTTCGAGTGCCGGCTGATCGTTGAGCGGAATTAATTTAGTTTCTACCGTCACGCCGCGATTCTTCTGAATCAGTTTCACCGCGTGGTGGATATGGGTCAGGGTTTTTAAACCCAAGAAGTCGAACTTAATCAGACCCATTTTTTCCGCGTGCTTCATGTCGTACTGAACAACTTGTTCGCCGTCCGCACCCCGGTAAAGCGGCGCGTGCTTAACCAGTTGTCCATCTGCAATGATGACACCGGCCGCGTGAATCCCCGCGTGCCGAACCATGCCCTCTACCCGCTGAGCCAAATCCATTAGCGTATTCACCGTCGGATTTAAATCCATCATCTCGCGGATGCGCGGCTCGGTCTCCAGCGCGTCCTTCAAGGTAATGCCGAGCTTTTCTGGAATCAACTTCGTGACCGCGTCGACCTCGGGGAAAGTCATGCCGAGCACGCGACCCACGTCTTTGATGGCGGCGCGCGCTTGCAAT
>JACMRP010000048.1 GCA_014376325.1 Pseudobdellovibrionaceae bacterium | reverse complement strand
TCCGTGACTTTAAGTCAAACGACCGTCAAAGAAGCTCCGCCCAAAGCCGTGCCGCCCAAAGCCGTGCCGCCCAAAGAAGAAATGACCATCGCCCTGTCGCCAATTAAAAAATCCCGTACTCCGGCAAGTGCTGCTGGTGGTGCCGCTGAAGGCGTGTTCAAAAAGGTCTGCATTTCTAAAACCGAAACCTCGGCCCCGCAAAATTTGCGTGGCAAATGCGCGACCCGAACCTGCAATGCCGGCAAATGCACTTATCAAGGTCAAAAAGAAATGTTCGACTGGACAACTAAGTAATGACTTCATTCATATGCTTTCGGTTCTTCGTCGCCATCGTCGCGAGTTTTTTATTTTGTACCTCATTCGCGAATGTTGATATTGCGGTCGTCGATTCGACTGGGCAGAGAGTCTTCGCGAAGGTCCTTCCGTTCGTCTTTAAAGTTAAAACCTCGCCAACGGCAGACTCTCCGCAGGCGTCTTACGGGACCGGTTTTGTCGTTGATCGTGACGGCCTTCTGGTGACGAATTATCACGTCGTCTCCGAGTCGATCGTGCAGCCTAAGAAAAATAAAATCTTCGTGATGATTGGCGAAAAGGCCGTGCCTGGACAAGTGCTCGCGGTGAATGTCGTGCAAGATTTGGCGCTCGTGCGTGTCGAAAATACTTTTTCGCGGGCAATGTCTTTTGCTTTAAAAAAACCGCTGCAGGGCGAACCGCTTTACGCCGTTGGCCAGCCCGAAGACTTAAATATGTCGATCGTCGCCGGAACTTACAACGACGAATTGGCTTACGGAAAATACAACGTCATTCATCTTTCGGCGCCCATTAACGGGGGCATGAGTGGTGGGCCCACCGTCAATCAGACGGGCGAACTTATTGGCGTGAACGTTTCGAAGTTAGTGGATTCTAGCAATGTTTCGTTTTCGGTTCCGGCCAGATTTGCGGAAGAGCTGTACCAAAAACACAAACATCTAAAAACTCACGACGGGCTCTTTTGGCCTGAGATCCAGGAACAACTTTTATCGCTGCAGTCCGAACTTTCCGAAGAAATTTTAGCTAGCGCCGAAAAGATCCGAAGCTTTCATGAGTGGAAAATTCCGCAAATGCAGAAGACCATGAAGTGCTGGTCTGTGCCTGATCAAGGCGCTGCGGAAACTCGCGAAAATTATGAGACCTTTACCGAAACCTGCGACTTACAGCATTCGGCTTTCTTATCTTCTGAAACTTCTACCGGGACGTACCAATTTTCTTTTTCGGCGCTTGAAAACAAAAAGATGAATGCTTGGCAGTTTTACGGAATTTTGGACAAACAATCCCAGGGGTTAGCATTTAGTGGGGCACGGTCTTGGTCCCGTAGTTCTGAACCGAAACTAAGAACCAAAGGGGCCTGCATGTCCGAAGTTGTTGTCAACAAGGCCCGGCAGTCATTTATGGTGAACTATTGTCTTCGGACTTACGCGAATTTTCCGGAATTGCAAGATGCCAGAGTCACCGTTGACACTTTGAATTCGCCGCCCAAGGCATTTTCTGGCGACCTTGAGCTTCGAGGCTTCAGCAATGCAAATATAAAAAAGATCACCCGAAAATTTATTGAAGACATTTCGAGGGAAGAAAAATGATTCTTCTAAAAGTCCATACCGTTCAAGGTATCGAAAACCATCGTGTCGAAGATTTTCCGTGCCGGGTGGGAAGGGCACTGGATAACGAAATCGTTATTAACGACGCGTCAGTGTCCGCACACCACGCGGTCATCGATATTTCAGCAGATGGATACTACATCGAAGATCATGACAGCACGAATGGTCTGCGCGTAAAAAATATTCTGCAAAAGCGAATTGCGATTAAAAAACCGATCGAGATATTGTTAGGCGACGTGACGATCGAGTTACGGAGCTCCAAAGAAGTTTCTTCCCAAACCGTGAATTTAAATTTACGCGATATCAAAAAAGATCGATTTGCGGGAGCGCCAGCGTACGTAAAGGCAATCCTGTTCGGTGTGGCCTTGGTACTTTGCAGTTTTCTTATTCAGCGATTTTTACAAGCCGGATTTAGCGGGAGCGAATTCGCTAAAGGCCAACTTTCGGCGCTAGTTCTTTTGTTGGTTACCGGTGCCGGCTTTGCGCTGTGGTCAAAGGTGCAGACTAAATATTATCGATATTTTGATTTTGTTACGGTACTGATCGCGACTTCACTCTGGACGCTGCTGTATATCGCATTTGCCGACTTTATAAAATTCAACGTTAACTCCGACTGGTTTTCGACGGCGCTGGATATTCTGGCGATCAGTGGAATCGTCTTCGTCTTTGGTTTTTCGGCGAGCGGACTGCTGTTTCCGTATTCAACGGCTAGAGCTCGGGGACGGTTTGTCGTTAGCTTGATCTTCGGATTATTTTTACTTACTTACGGCTTTCGGCATTTTCGGGATGAACGCTTTGAGACTGCGCAGCTAACCTCTTCGATAGGCTACCCGCTTCGGAATTTTTCAGAATCCGCGAACGGAATTGATAAATTTGAAACCAAAATGAGCGAACTTAACCTCGAGATTGAAAAACAGCGGTTGGAACTTGCAAAGAAGAATGCCGAAATTTAGAGCCGATATTCTCGTTATGGTTTGCCAATCGCTAATTTCGTAAACATCTCGTCCATGATACTTTTTACAACTTCGCCCGCGTCCGGAAATCCGTGGAAAGCAGAGTTTTTAAATTCGCCGCGAGTTAAGAGGGCGCCGGTTTTTGCATTGTAAAACTCGATGCTGACTGAGTTCAAATACATGG
>JACMRP010000301.1 GCA_014376325.1 Pseudobdellovibrionaceae bacterium | reverse complement strand
TTTGAATATTAACGACAAGATGTATCCGGCTAAAAATTTTCAGGGACGCATCAGTGACGCAAAGATGCTGGCCTTAACTCCCGAGGATCTGAAAAAAAACAACCGCCCAATGATGGATCCGAAAACTCTTGAAGTGTATTCGATGTACGAAGCCGAAATGAAAAAGGCGAACAGTCTGGATTTCGACGACCTGCTACTGAAAACTTACGAGCTATTTCGAATGTACCCGGACATCCTGGAGGGTTACCAAGATAAATTTAAATTCATCATGGTGGATGAGTATCAAGATACGAATCACATTCAGTACTTGCTGGTGCAACAACTAGCTAAGAAACATCGTAACCTTTGCGTGGTCGGCGACGAAGATCAGTCGATTTACTCTTGGCGTGGGGCTGACATCTCTAACATACTGGATTTTGAGAAAGACTTTCCCGAAGCGAAAATCGTAAAACTCGAAGAAAACTATCGGTCCACTTCAAACATCGTCAATGCCGCGACCCACGTGATTAAGAACAATACCCAACGTAAAGATAAGACTCTCTTCACTTCAAATCCCGAAGGGGAATTGATTCATGTCCGCGAAGAAAAAAACGAGTACGACGAAGGCCGCTTTGTCGCAAAGACCGTCCAGACGATGATGTCTCAGGGCGAAGGCTCGTACAATGATTTCGCCGTCTTTTACCGCACGAACGCTCAGTCCCGTGTGCTCGAGGAGCAAATGCGGACCATGGCAATTCCGTACCGTCTGGTAGGTGGCGTCCGATTCTACGAACGTATGGAAATCAAAGACATGCTTTCGTACATGAAACTGTCCGTAAATCCTGCCGATGACGTCGCCTTTAAGCGAGTGGTCAACGTTCCCGCGCGCGGAATCGGTAAAACCACGATCGATAAGCTCGAAGACTTTGCGATTGAACATAAACTGAGCCTGACGATGGCGGCCGAAAAAGCCGTCGAGGCCAGACTATTTAATGCTGGCACCGGAGGCAAGATCCGTCGGTTTTTGACTTTGCTGGAAGAGCTTCAAGCCTCTGCCGGACAATTTCGCTTGCCAGAATTTTATCATATTATTTTAGACCGCACCGAATACGTGACCGTCCTGAAGGCGGATGACAGTCCCGAAGCCAAGGCACGCATAGAAAACTTAGAAGAGCTCGATAATGCCATCGCCCAGTTCGCAAAAGAACGCGGCGAAGAGGGCCACTTGCAGTCCTTCCTCGAAGAAATGGCTTTAGTGTCAGATGTCGATTCTTTAGATCAAGAACAGAATTCAGTGACCTTGATGACCTTGCATATCTCAAAGGGACTAGAATTTCCGTACGTTTTTGTCGTCGGTCTTGAGGAAAATCTATTTCCGAGCAATCGTGGCGTCGACGAATCCGGTAACGAAGACGTCGAAGAAGAACGACGTCTCGCTTACGTTGGCATGACCCGAGCGCGCCAGAAGCTCTGGCTCAGTTACGTTCGTACCCGACGGGTTTGGGGCCAAGAACAGTTCAATCCCCCATCACGATTCATTAAAGAAATACCGCAACAACTGATCGACTTTAAATCTGCGGTCGAAGCGCCGAACTTTTTATCACGCCACCGAAGCTTAGGCCCGGTGGACGCTGATGACGATATGGCTATTAACTTCGTGTCGAAACCGAAGTTTCGTCAGAATTCGGGCGGCTTCGATTCACAAGATTTTCCGGACTATGATGAATCGGCCGGTGGCGGCAATTCTTTCTCTAAAGGAATGCGGGTTCGGCATCCTACATTCGGGGCTGGCTCGGTGTTTGCGACCGAGGGCGAAGGCGATGGGCTTAAGGTTAGCGTGATGTTTGCGGACAACACGATCAAAAAATTCATCGTAAAATACGCACGTTTAGAAAGACTTTAGATCCACCTGATTTAAACGCTTGACGGAATTGCTCCGAATGGCAAAAATTTGTTGTTTCGATTTTATTACCTATAAGGGGCATCCATGAAAACACTCATTAAAAATATTTTCGCCGCGGCTTTAGTTATTTCGGCAGCATCCTACGCACACGCTCAGCGTGGCGGTGGCCGACCGAGCGGATACACAAGTCCCCCTAGCTACGGATCATCCGTTAGTTTTGGTCACCAGAACGAAATCATCACGAACTTTACTAATGGATCACTATTTAGCGGTAAACGGACGAAAAACGGATCTGCGGTTACCGATGCTGATCTTGGCGTAAAGTACTTACGTACGGTTAATTCTAATATCCAAGCGGGCGGCCAAGTTCGTTTGCAAACGGTCGGAAATACACCAAGCCACACGGACTTCACGGTTTTGGGGATCGGCGTTTATAACTTCGACCTGGATTTCAAGCAGGCCTTCTTTGCTGAAGGCGGCGTAGGTATTTACCCCGTCTTCAACGATGATCCCGCAGTTAGAAACTGGGAGAATAAATTTGGGCTGTACATTGCGGGCGGCAAACGCTTCCCGATCTGGGAACGTGTCAGCTTCATTCCAACCATCGCGTTGGTTAAAAAAGGCGACGTCGATTTCGCGATCGACATTCAGTTCCTGAATTTTTCAATTATGTTCTAGTTCTTAGCATTCTTGAGCGTCAGCCACTCTTCGAGGTAATCTTCGGCATCGAGTGGCTTCAGTATTTTTTCTGGAGCAGGACTGACGTAGTCTGCACTAACTCCGTCCCAGCCGACGTACGATCTTTTTTGCGCTTCCCGCGCGACTTCAAACTGCGGAAAGTAGTATGCCTTGCCCCCACCGTCTGGAATATCGACGGATAAGTTCGGCATCGCAAGTCCCGATAAATTTCCCCAAAGTTCTTTTTGAATCTCGAGCGAGTCTTCGATCGACGTCCGCAGGTGATCCGTTCCTTGCGATGGATCGCACTGAAACATGTAATAGGGCTTCGCGCGCAAAAACAGTAATCTCCGCGATAGTGCCTGCACTATCGCGGGATGATTGTTGACGCCGTTTAGCAGCACCATTTGGTTCATGACCGGGATCCCGTTATCGACGAATTTTTCGATGGCGCTTGCGGACTCTTCCGTCAGCTCCCGCGGGTGATTAAAGTGCGACATTAAAAAAACCGGCTTGTGCTTTTTCAGGATTTTAACCAGGTCGTCACTGACCCGCATCGGGCACACCACCGGCATGCGCGTGCCGATGCGAATAATTTCAATATGATCGATCTTGCGCAAATCATGAAGGGTGCGATCTAACTGCGCATCGCCAACGGTCAGTGGATCCCCGCCCGACAATATAACTTCGCGAATACCCGGGTGCGATCGAATATAATTAAGCGCTTGATCGTATTCGCTCTGCTTTACGAAAGCTTGCTCTTGCCCGGTGAAATGCTTGCGAGTGCAGAAGCGGCAGTAGACACTGCAAATATCGGTGATCAAAAACAGCACGCGGTCTGGATAGCGATGAATCAAGCGCGGGGCCGGGTTGTTTTTACGTTCGCCAAGGGGATCTAACATGGACTGGGACGCCGGCGCGAGCTCGAGCGCATTTGGCATCATGATCTTACGGATTGGATCCATCGAAACAGGCTTCGCCAAACTTGCGTAATAGGGAGTGGTGCGGATGTTAAAAACTTCGCTGCCCTCATTGAAGGCGGCACGCTCTTCGGTCGTCAGCTCGAAATGCTTTTCAAAGTCGGTAAGGCTCTTCAGACTTGCACGCAACTGCCAGTTCCAACTTAACCAATTAGATTCGTCGATGCCGTCCGGTCTGTGAGCTCGAGGGAAATGCATTTTCATGGGCGCGATGAGTCCTTCGTCTTTCGGCACTTATAGCACCAGTAAAACCACGAGACTACTGGGAATTTGGCGTTTTCTCAGAGTGAAACGCTACTAGTTCGACAACTGTCTACTGGCGTCTCGATTTAAAACGCGGATTTATTTTGAAGAGTTACGAGGGCTTAGCGCTGGCATTGGTTTTTTCGCATCTGGCGTGAGTCTCGCTTTATCTATTATTAGAACCCGAGCCAGGATCGGCTCATTTTTAGGAGGATGATATGAATTTCACAGCAAGCCAAAAAAAGTGGGCCTTAACGGCATCATTGGCAACGGTACTTAGTTTTAATTTGGTCATGAGCTTAGGTCATCAAGACTTCGGAAGTGGAAGCTTTGCTTCTCATGAAGAAGACCGTCTTGAAGACGAAGCACGCGGCAAACGTGATGCAGATGCAATCCGCGATCGCATCGAAACATCCAAGCGCGATAAAGCCGTCACAAACCGCGAAGGCGTTTTAAAAATGCGCGACGTTGAAATCAACGACCAAAAAGAACAAGTATTGCTCGTGAAAGAAGGCACAAAAACACGTGCCATCATATCAAAGACCAACACTGAAGGTGAAATGTGTAACACGTGTGGCGGAAGCCGCTTGTTACCGGTCGCTTTTGACAGTGACCTTGGCGACATCCGTTCAGCGTTGAAAAAATCCTTGAAGGATACTCCGGCTGAAGAAGATTCTAAATCAATCGACAAAGATATCGCCGATCTTCGCAACCAAGATCGCAAGAACGCTAAGAAAAAAGACAAAGACGAAGAAGAAGATGGAAAAATCGCTTTGAAGAAATTGTCGGACGAATGCCGAAATAAAAAATTTCATGCAGACCGTGAAGACCGCATCACTTGCTTTGCGGACGGCTTGACTGCAGTACTTTCCAAAGACCTGACTTTTGATAAATCAGCCGTATTCAAATTATTCTCTGCAGAAGTCGGCGCGCCTTTGATGGATTTCTTGAAACTAAATCCAAATAGCGACCGTCACACTTTCGCGATCGAAACTGTCAACAAAATGGCTTCCGAGCTTCCAGAAGACGCCAACTATCTTCGCCAAGCACTAACCCGCATGAACGCTAAAGTGGTTCGAGACGCTGAAGTTGAAGTTCAGAATAAAGTAACTCAGTATCGCCAGATGGATCAGCTTGCTAAACAGAACCCTTCGAACATCGGTCTTCGTCAACAAGCCGCTTTGTTGGGCTCAGTGATCGATCAAGAGCAATTTAAAGTAAACCAACTTGGAAACTCATTGGGCGTAAATTTAAAATCTGGTTTCGAAAGCGCGATCGCGAGTGACTACATGACTCCAACGCTAGCTAGCCAGTACTTAAATGTCGACTACTTCGGTCAAGTGAACTCGATCATCAAAGGCTTCGAGAACAGCGTTAAAACAAACACGACTTACACAATTCCGAACATCGACTTGTCAGGCGGTACATCGGTCACTTTGGCTGACGGAACGACTTTGATCATCAATCAGGCCAACAAAACAAACGGTAACAACTTAGTTACAACGACGACCAACGGAACTCGCTTGCAGTACATCCCAACAACTAACTTGAGCCCGATTCAAGCTGGCGTTCCGATGATCACGAGCAACGGTGGACAAAACACCGCAACGATCACGGTTGTAAGCGCTCCGGTCGGAGGTTCACAGAACTTCACCGGCACACGCTCTGCACAGATCCCGACGATTCGTGGTAACAACTAGTTCTAGTTCGGTTCTAAAATTTAAGTCAGATCATCCTTCGGCGGGTTCATGATGAACTCGCCGCCTCTTTTTGGCGGATGCGCCTTATAGCTCGAGAAACTTCCCAGTTTTATCTGAGTGCTCCCACAGCTTTCCTTTTTCTAGATCGAAGTACCAGCCCGAGACGGTCAGTGAGCCTTCTTCGATTTTCTTCTGGATAAATGGAAATAGTTTCAAATTACGCAGAGAAATCAAAATCGCTTCTTGTTCGCACGCGTGGCAAAACTCGCGGAAGTTTTCGAGTGAATGAGTTTCTAAGACCTTCGCACGCGCTTCGTCCGCGATCGTCACCCACTTATTCACGAATACGTTGGAATCATTACTGACTTCGCCGCGAGACAAGGCCGCGATGCCCCCGCAATGCGCGTGACCGAGTATCACGACGCTCTCGACTTTAAGTTGATTGACCGCGAATTCGATCGCGGCGCTGGTTCCGTGGTATCCACCGCCCTCTTCGTACGGCGGCACTAGATTCGCAACGTTGCGAATGACGAACATATCACCCGGTTCACACGAAAATAGAATCGCGGGGTCTACCCGCGAATCACTGCAAGCGATCAAAAGTATTTTTGGAGACTGGCCGACGGCGCTAAAACTCTGATACAGATCTTTTTCCATGACAAAATATTTTTGCCGGAATCTTTTGAAGCCATCAATCAGGTTTAACTTACGAGCTAAAAACATAACACCTAGATATAAAGTTTAGAATGAAATGGCAGCTTTCGAAGCAAAACCGATCGCGGTCGCGCTTTCAAGATTGCCTGTCGCATTGTCGCCGTTTTTAAACGCTTTTCCCGGAAATAATAAACCAATTTGATTGACCCACTGGATGCGATCCGTTGGGCGATACGCGAGCTCCACGTCCCACTCAAAGCCCAAGTCTTTTTGGAAGTTTGCATTTCCTGCAACAGGATTGGTGATGGCTTGTCCGTAGATCAAAGTATTACTTAAATCCAGGCGCTCGTTCCATGCGTAAGTGACCTTTGGAGCCACGTACATCGCGTTGCTAATCGCTTCATCATCCAAAGAGTTAGAAGCATCTTTCGAGGTGTCCTTGATCGAATTCGTCGTGAGGAAGTCTCTCGCGCCCAAACGATGATTGAACAGCATCAACGCAACATCGTAGTTGCGATCGAACTGGTAACCTTCGTATGCGTTGGCGGTCCCTGGATCATCGCCCGTCGCCATGCCCAATTTAAGTCCGTAGTTCCACTTCGAATCTTTTTTCGGGAAGTACAAATCCGCCGCGATTCCGTAACCGTTAGATTTAACGTCTTCGCCGGTGACGGTCTTCTGACCGAGTCCGCCACTGTTCACACCGGCTTCTAATTTAAAGCCGAACGCTTCCCAGTCACGACCCAAAATAAAGCTGATCGTTTGAACGTTATACTCTGACGAATTTACGTTAGTTCCAGTTAACAGCGGAGCATCGTTGACCGCTTGGCTGGCTTTACGAGTTTGGTGCATCAGACCGATCAGCGATCCGGACTCTTTGCTTTCGTATTGCGCGTGAATGATCATGTCCTGAACTTGTTGGCCGTTGCCGATGCTGTTCTGAACACGGTCAAAAATCGGCATCACGAAGAAATTATCGATGATAAACTTGTAACCCACTTGATCGCGAGTGTCCGAGAAATGGTCAAACGCGCCGTTGCCAGCATTGTGCGTAATTCCCAAACCGAATTCGATCGGTGCGCGACCGATGACGAGTGCGCCGTACTCTTGATTGATATTCAAATAAAGTTGCTGAACTTTGAGGTTCGCGCTTTTGCGGTTCTGAGAATTGACGTTGTTGTTATAGTTGTTGCCGGCCATGCTGAAGGCCGATCCTTCACCAAACAACTGACCGAACTGGTTATCCGCGTAGGCCGCGTCCGAATTCGGAAGCACGTCAAACTGGGATACGATGTTCACGCCGTCTGCAGCGATGATCTTTGGGCTCAAAGAAAGGTAATTTAGTCCGTAAGCCTTTGCGCCATAAGGCGTACCCAAAGTTGGGCGGTCAATTTGCGTCCACTCAAAGCGATAAGTGCCTTTCCAATCGATGCTCAGAGCATGAGCTTGAAACGTCACCGTCGAGATTGCGAGCGCGGTCAGAATTTTCACAAGTTTATTTTTCGTCATCATCATCACCTTATAGCTAGAATTTAACCAACAACGCCAAGAACATCGGACTCACGGAGAATCATCAGATCTTGGTCTTGAATTTTAATTTTTGAAGCGGAGTATTCCGGAAACATCACTTTGTCCCCGACTTTCAGATCGAGAGGATGAACTTTGCCTTTTTTGTCGAGACGACCGCGGCCGACCGAAACAACAAGGCCTTCTAAGTTTCCGGTCATACTGGTCACAGTGTCAGGAATGTACAATCCGCCGGCCGTTTTTTTAGCGGCCTCTGCGACTTGAATCATCACGCGGTCATCTAGCGGAGTCACGAAACCACTGAAATCCATTTTTTTATTTGGCTTCGCCGTTGCAAACGGGAGCGCCTTTGTGACTTTCACTTCGGGAGCCGCTTTTTTTGCCGGAGCTTTCGCTGGGGCTTTAGTGGAAGGCTTCGCCACTGTCTTTGCGCTCGGCTTCGCCGAGACCATTTTGCTCGACTTAGCTGGCGATTTCGCCTTCTTCGTCGGCTTTGCGGTTTTTGCAGCGGCTTTTTTTGCTGGCTTCGCGGCCTTAGGCGTGGATTTTTTTGCCCGCTTCGCTTTCACTACAGGTTTTTTTGCTGTTTTCGCTACCGGCTTCTTTTTACTTTTGGCCACGCTTGGTTCTCTCTTCTTCGTAATATTTTTTGTACATGATGTCCCATTCGGGAGAGCCTTCCGTAACATTGCGTTTGAGCGATGTCACTTTCGCACGGGCTTTTTGATCAATATCTTCGTCTTCTTTGACGAACTCCGCTATGGCCTGTTTTGCTGCGCGGAGCGCAAGATCGTCATCGGTAAAGTCGATGATATCGTCTTCCCAAACGCCGTCCGTCACAAGGTGGGCTAAATGATTCTGGCGATCCTCAGAAATGATCATAAAATCACCTTTTTATCTTTTGCGAGCTTCTGCTTTAACATCGGAAACATCTTGTAGCGCTGGAATTCCCCGGGATTGCTGTCTTCGAGCTTGTCGAGCATCGCGTGCACTTCGCGTTCGAGGGCTTCTTCACGCGCATAATCGGCTTTGAGGATCTCGACCGCGCGGGCAAGGACTTTTTTTTCGTCCTCTTTAAAGATCGCGATATTTTGAGATTTCCAATTGTGCAGGATTTTTTCAGCTAAGACTTGAATTTGCGTAGAGCTTAATTTCATAATGGTGCATGCCTCGATCGCGATTAAAGAACATTTTGATTCTATTTACAATATTCCTGACGCTTGCAATCATCACGCTGGCCGGCGCCATTTCTTACGCTTTTTTCAGTCTCGATGATGAAATGAATCAGAAGCTTGAGGCCAAGCGCATCCTTCTGCCAACGGAATACTATGCCGCTCCTTACCGTTTCCGAGTTCCCTCGCTGCAAACGGCGGAAAAAGCCGAAAAGATGCTCGTTTATCAGAACTACCGTTCCCGCGATTGGCAGCAGAGATTGCTTCCTGGCGACTACTTAAAATCGAACGCGCCCGAATGCCGCGCGCTGTACAGATTTCCGGCAGAGCTGGAATTCACAACCTGCATCGCCTTCGTTAAAAAAGATGTCGCGGCCGAAGCGGCTCAGAATGACATGCACGTTCTGCTTTTTCTGAACGGCACGATGCTGCAAATCTACAAGGCGTTCCCGGTTATCGTCGAAACCGACGTTTACCTCGAAGCTCCATTAATCGCGCAGTACGTAGGCGTCGACCCGATCATGCAAGAAGACTCCTCTCTGGGTAAAATTCCGCCTTATTGCTCAAACGGCATCATGGCTATCGAAGATGCGAAGTTTCTGGAACACAAAGGCGTCAATTACACGAGCATCTTACGTGCCGTCGTTAAAAACATCACCTCTGGCCGGAACGCTCAGGGTGGCAGTACCATCACTCAGCAGCTAGTGAAGAACTACTTTTTGAGCAACGAAAAGACTTACAAGCGCAAATTGCAAGAGTTCGTGATGGCGTACATGCTGGAGTCCAAATTCAGCAAAGACCAGATATTAGAAACCTACATGAACATCATCTACATGGGACAGAACGGTCCGTTTCAGGTGCGCGGATTTGCTTCGGCTGCAAAATATTATTTCAATAAAGATATTTCGAATTTGGGTTTAAGTGAATGCGCGCTATTGGCCGCGATCGTCAACGGTCCCGGGGTGTACAATCCGTTCAAGGCCCCTACAAGGGCCTACGCCCGCAGAAATTTGGTACTAGATAAAATGGCAGAACATCAGTTCGTTTCTCAAACGGACGCCGATGCGGCGAAGGATGCGCCCCTGCCAACTGCCCAACCGCGTTTAGCCACCGAGACCGCGCCGTACTATTTGGACGCCGTTCGTAAGCAGTTAATCGTACAAGGCATCGACATCGTGGGTTCCAAGATTTACACCGCGATGGATATGGAGTCGCAAGAATTTGCGCAACAAGCAATGCGCGGTCATTTAGAAAAACTTGAATCACAAAACAAAGCGATCAAAGGTTTAAAAGAAAAAGGCCAAGCCCTCGAGGGCGCGATGCTCTCTGCGGATTCGCAAACTGGCTTGATCCAAGTTGCCGTCGGCGGCCGGAATTTTAGATTAACTCAATTTAACCGTGCGATCGACGGTCACCGCCAGGTGGGTTCAACGATGAAGCCCTTCGTGTTTCTGACCGCTTTAGAGGCGCAAACGGCCGAGGGCAAAGACTACACCCCCATCACGATCGTCAAAGACGAAAAATTCACGACCCAGTATGAAAAACAAAAATGGTCCCCTAACAATTACGGCAAAGAATATTTCGGTGACGTGCCGATGTTTTTCGCTCTGAAAAACTCTCTGAATGCCGCGACGGCCTCTTTAGGACTATCCGTCGGTTTAGAAAAAATCATCGACGTGACAAAATCATTGGGAGTGACTTCGACTCTGAAGCCTTTCCCATCGGTGACTTTAGGTGCTTTCGAATTATACCCGATCGAAGTGCTACGTGCTTACGTTGCCTTGTCGAAGTTCGGGATGAAGTCCGATCTAAGCTTTGTTCAGTACGTGCAAAACGTAAAGGGTGAAGAGACTTTCAGATTTAATTACGCTCCCGAGCAAGTGCAAGACCCCGTGGCCGTTGCTACTTTAGTAGGAATGATGAAGCAGACCGTGCAGAACGGAACTGCGAGGTACGTGACCGGCAGTGGTTTTTTAAAGCCGGCGGCGGGCAAAACGGGAACGACTTCCGAAAGCCGTGACGTTTGGTTCTCGGGCTTTACGCCGTACCGAACGACGATCGTGTGGATCGGCTTCGACACGCAAACGCAGAATAAATTAACCGGCTCCAGCGGCGCAGTCCCGATCTGGACCGACTTTATGAAAAAGGCCACCGCAGACGATCCACCAGACGATTTCACATGGCCCGAAGGCACAGTGAAGGCAGAATTCAGCCCAGAAAAATTGCGCGCAATGAACGT
>JACMRP010000300.1 GCA_014376325.1 Pseudobdellovibrionaceae bacterium | reverse complement strand
TTTTGCGAATCCGAGAACTGCGGGCGTGATAGCATTAACGACCGATTTAGAAGACGCGATCATCGATTGCAAAATATCCGATGGTACCAGCGACATCTTCATCGCCACAAAAGAAGGAATGTCGATTCGTTTCAACGAAGGCGATGTTCGTGGGATGGGCAGAACGGCCCGTGGTGTGAAGGGCATGACGATCGCTAAAGACGACATCGTCATCGGCATGGAAGTTTTTGAAAAAGGTAATAAAGACACTATCTTGATGGTCACTCAGTCTGGTTACGGAAAGCGCTCCGAACTGGAAGAGTACCGAATTCAGAGCCGCGGTGGCGTAGGTATCATCACCCAAAAGACCACGGATAAAGTGGGCTTGGTTGTTGGCACTCGCAAAGTCAAAGCAACTCAAGAAGTGATCCTGTCGACGGACAAGGGTCAAAATATTCGAATGAAAGTTTCGGATATTTCTGTTCTTGGCCGGAATACTCAAGGCGTGCGCTTAATCAATCTTTCTGAAAAGGAAGAGATGGTAACAAGCCTTGCCGTCATCGACGAAGATGTAGCAGGTATCGATGTTGTTGCGACCGACGTGACGGGCGAAGAAGTTCATTAAAATGCGGAATCGGGTATTCATTTTGCTCGGACTCTTATGGGGTCTGGGTGCGTGTTCCCCACCGGAAATCAAAGATTACGAACAGGCAAAGTCAGAAGCTGGAATGGGACATTACCGTTCTGCGCTGAGCAGTTACGATCGCGTTTTAAAGCGTGCACCCGAAAGCGATTCTGCATTGAAATCCGCACGGGAGGCTTCCCGTATCGCGATTCTCGAAGTAAAAGAATATCGTCGGGCCGCAGATTATCTTCAGTTTTTAGTTTTACATTCGAAAGATTCAAAAGAACGTACGGCTTCGCAAAAACAATTGGCGTCTTTGTACTTCGATCAGCTGCAAAATTATGATCGTGCCATCATTGAATTTAATAAGCTCTTGAATGACACGGAGTCGGACACGGAAAAAGCCCAGTTTAAGCTAGATATAGCGCGCGCAAATTATTACCAGAACAACTTCTTTCAGGCCCAAAGTGAAATTGACGAGGTCCTCAAGCTTCACGTTGGAGAAAATGAAAAATTCGCGGCACTCGTTCTGAAGAGCAACATATACATTGCCCGCAAGGAATATCCGAAGGCGATAGAGACCCTGAAGAAAGTCATGGAAACCTATCCAGCGAAGGCGACCCAAGAAAACGTGCCGCAAACCATGGCCGTTTGTTACGAAGAGAGCGGGAACTTTTTGGAAGCGATTAAGTCTCTCGAATTAGCTAGAGACAAGCATTCGCAGCCGGAGTACATAGATTTGCGAATTAAACGGCTTCGCGAACGCGCTAAAAATCAGCCAGGCGCGAAAGGACTCAGGAAGTAATGAATAAGTATCTCATATTCACCTCGATCGGATTTGAATTGGTGGGGATTATGGTTGCGTCGATTTACCTTGGGCAACTGATAGACGACCATTATAAAACCCGCGGCGTCGCTTTAATCGTGCTTATGTTTACGGGTTTAGCGAGCTGGTTTATTCATTTGATATTTTTAATCCGTCGAATCCAAAAGAGCGAACCTGACGAGCCTTCCGAATAATGAAAAGAGTCCTTTTATTCCAGATACTTATCACGCTGTTGGGGAGTCTTTTACTTTGGGCTTTTAGCCGGCCTGATTTGATTGCTTCTTACGCGGTAGGCGGTGCGTTGGTGGCCGGAAACTTTCTGTTATTGGGAACACTCATCAATTTTATTTTTAAGAAAAAACTGATTGCCCTAATGGTTCTTGTCATTGTATTTAAGTACGCGATTTTAGGAATTATTATTTATCTGCTCGTGAAGCAAAGTTGGCTTGTACCATTGTGGTTTGCCGCTGGTGTTTCTAGCATGATGATGGGTTCCGTACTTTACGCGGTAATGTTTAGAAATACTGATATTAATACAGAAGAGTAAAATATGTCGGCCTTTAATTGGACACAGCTTATTCCCCAAGTCGGACACGACGAAAACAGAGTCGCCGTTGCTACGTTCGCGATTACTAGCGTTGCACTGATTTTTGTTGGTCTTACGGCTCGCGCAAGACTTGGCCAAGGTGAAGCGGCAATCGTTCCTGCCGGAAAATTTTCTCTCCGCGGAATCATCGAACTCGTCACCGAATTCATTACGGGGCTTATCGACACCGTCATCGGGCACCACGGTCGCCCATTTGCTCCAATGTTTGCCTCTGTTTTCTTTTTCATTTTCGTGAACAATCTTGTCGGCGTTATTCCAGGGATGACTCCGGCGACCGAAAATATCAATACGACCTTCGCGATGGGCTTCTTTATGTTCATCACGTACAACTATCTTGGCATCAAGGCGAACGGGATCGTAAATTACCTAAAACACTTCATGGGCCCGGTTTTAATTTTGGCGCCACTGATGTTCGTTATTGAAATGGTTTCACATATGGTTCGTCCCTTCAGTTTGGGACTGCGTCTTGCGAATGTTATGATGGGTGACCACACTGTTGTTGGTGTGTTCTTGGATTTAATTCCGATCGGCGCGCCGATTCCATTTTACATCATGGGATTGTTCGTGGCATTTGTTCAGGCATTCGTATTTACTTTATTGTCTATGGTATATGTAGCTTTCTCGACCGCGCATGATCACTAGGTAGTAAAAAATTAAAATAATTTGAAGTTAAAAGGAGAACACTTATGAAAAACTTCGGTACAAAAATGATCGTGGCATTAGCTACAACTTTGGCAGTAGCGCCTGCGTTCGCTCAAGAAGCGGCAGCAGCAACAACTAACGACCGTGGCATAATGGCAGTCGCAGCGGCCCTAGCAATCGGCTTGGCAGCATTCGGCGGAGCAATGGGACAAGGCAAAGCAGCAGCAGCAGCTCTTGAAGGGATCTCTCGTAATCCAGCAGCTTCTGGCAAAATCTTGACTCCAATGATCATCGGTCTTGCACTGATCGAGTCTTTGGTAATCTACGCTCTTTTGATCGCTCTTCGCCTTTCTTAGTCGAAGTCCGGAAAATTAGAACGCAAAAAAACCCGCCCTTTCCAGAGCGGGTTTTTTTGCGTCTATCAAAAGGTACCAGGTCGCTTTTCCTACTCAGCAGCGTTTAAACACTGGCTGAGCTGGTGTTCGACCTTTACGAGTCTTACAAATACTTATTCACGACTTCTTCGACGCGATTACGGATACGATCTAAACCTGCTTGAGTTGTTGATTCATAACGAACCACCAACACAGGTTGCGTATTCGATGAGCGGCAAAGAGCCCACCCGTCCGCAAAACTTAAACGAATACCGTCTGTCAAATTTGCGGTGAAGTCCGGTCCGCCTTTGCCGAAAGCCTCGATCATCTTTTGAACGATCAGCACTTTCTTTTCTTCGGTCGTGTCGATACGAATTTCGGGAGTATTAAATGCAGAAGGAAGACCCTCTAACAATTCCGGAATAGTTTTGCCGGTCTTAGATAGAATCTCTGCCACACGCAATGCCGCGTAAGGTGCATCGTCGTAACCATAGTTTCGATCCGCGAAGAAAATGTGCCCGCTCATCTCGCCACCAAAGGGGGCCTTTTCAACTTTGATTTTTTCTTTTACAAGGCTGTGACCGGTCTTCCACATAATCGGAACGCCGCCGTGCTTTTCAATGTCTTGATACATGCGATCTGAACATTTCACGTCGCCAACTATTTTTGCGCCCTTCTGGGTTGCTAAAATAGATCTAGAGATGATGACCA
>JACMRP010000047.1 GCA_014376325.1 Pseudobdellovibrionaceae bacterium | reverse complement strand
CGCTAAATCAGCTAGAATGTTGACAAGCCCCCCGCCTTTCCCTTAATTTGACCCTTCCGAAGTGTTCAGAAGTAGCTCAGTCGGTAGAGCAAGCGGCTGTTAACCGCTGGGTCGGGGGTTCGAGTCCCTCCTTCTGAGCCATTTTTCTTTGGGATTCACCCCCGCGAAGTGTTTATTAATGCAAAGTAAACCCATTGAAAAATCCTACCTCGATTGGGAACCAGTATTAAATCCTGAAGAGGTTTTCCAGCAAACAGTTGGTTTTACGTATTTATCTACAGACGAAATAGGAAGACTTTTTTGGGTTGAGAACAGACCTGAAGAAAATGGTCGATCTGTCTTGGTTACAAGAACGTTGTCTGGGGACTTAAAAGATGTCACGCCAATGCCGTTTTCGGTACGGAGTCGGGTTTTTGAATATGGTGGGTCTCCATATATTGTTTCGAAGGACTGGGTTTACTTCGTAAATCTGGGCGATCAAAGAATCTATAAAACGTGCTTAAATGATTTAGACGCTGCCCCGACTCCGCTCACGGTGGAAAAGACGAAAGATGGAAACATTGGAAAGTTTGCTGATCTGGCAGTTTCGCCAGACGGTCGTTGGTTGGCTTTTGCTTACGAAGAAGAAATTCCAAACAACGAGGCTATTAATGAAGTAGGTCTTATCGACTTGCAAAACCCTGCCCCTCAGGAAAGTCGCACTCTAGTTTCGGGAGCTAACTTCTATAAATCTCCGAAATTTTCCCCTGATGGAAAATCTTTAGCATGGCTTGAATGGAACCATCCATTCATGCCGTGGGATTCGACATTGTTATTTGAAGCCTCTTTTGAAAACGGAAAAGTTTACGACAGAGAGCATGTCGCAGGTTCTGAGAGCTCTTCTATCTCGAACATCGGCTACTTGAATAGCGGCGAGCTAATTTTTGGAGCCGATTTTGCTAAGATGACTGAGGTCTCTTCTGAAAACTTTTACAATTTATATGGTTATATTTTAGGTAAAATTCGCGCGATCACGAATGAGCTGATGGATTTTCAGAACTTTCGTTGCGATTCTAAAAAAATATTCGGGATGGCACTTAAACTGGGCAAAGGCCGTATCGTGGAAGTTAATCCAATAGACGGCAAAATTCGCGAAATTAAAACTGAAGCCGTCGCCTTTTCGGTACCGGTGCCCTCTGATGGAAAACTTTTTATTGTTGGAGTAATGGCAAAAGGTCCTACTCGAATTCTTGAAATCGATGAGACTGGGAATTCCAGCACAATTAAAATTTCCTCGAGCCAAAAAATTAATGAATTCGACGTTAGCGAGGCAACGGCAATTTCATTTTCTACCGAAGATGGCGATAGATCTTACGGGTATTTCTACCCACCAATAAACTCGCATTTCAAAGCGCCGTTGGGCGAGAAGCCGCCTGTTCGGGTCTTAGTTCATGGCGGGCCTACGGGAATGACAAATCCTGGTTTTTCGAAACAGCTCTTATTCTGGACTTCTCAGGGTTTTGCCGTGTTTGATGTCAACTATCGCGGTTCTTTTGGTTTCGGACGTAATTATCGTGACGCTCTTCTGGGTAAATGGGGAATACTGGAAATTCAAGATGTGAAAGATGGATTAAAATATCTTCTAGAACAAAATCTTATAAGTAACAAAGCAGTAGTTTCAGGCGGTAGTGCTGGCGGATATACAGTCCAAAGATTACTGACATTTTATCCAGACATTTTTGCTGCAGGCGCAAGTCATTTCGGAATCGGAAATCTTGTAACGCTTCAAAAATTAACTCACAAATATGAGTCCCATTATCTTGAACAACTTATCGGCGGAACGCTAACAACAAATCTCGCGGAATATGAGGACCGTTCGCCAATAAACCACCTTACTAAACTAAAAAGCCCGATGATTATATTTCAGGGTTCTGACGATAAAGTAGTACCGCCGGAGAACTCTAGGGAAATGGCTGAAATTCTTCGGAAGAAGGGCATTTCATACGAATACTACGAATATCCCGGCGAAGACCACGGCTTCAAGAAGAAAGAAAACCTCGTGGACGCGCTCGATAAAGAATCCAATTTCTTTAAGAAAACGCTGAGGTGTAGCGAAGCCTCACCTCGACCTACCTAACGCTTCTGACATTCAAAGATAGACCGTTCAATCAAGTGCCGACTAACTACCAGGTCCAGTTGTGCGGTCACTCTTTTAAGCAGAAGATATAGTTCTAAATAAAGACATTTCTATCTTCAGAACTTCTTCTGAGACTTTGGATTCTATGTGAAATTAAGAAGACTCTTTCTTTCTTTGTTAATCGTGAGCTTAAGTCCGCGCTCATTTTCGACGACGAATCCGCCGCCATCAGAAATTCTAACTAAGAAAGAGGCCTTCGCGCTTCTGAAACATGACGGACTTAAGTGGAAGTTGACCGAGACACTAGCGCTCGAAGCAAACGGAAAAACGCTGCAAGAAAATTCTGAAACGGCTTTGAAATACGAACTGATCTCAAAAGAAATCATCGTTCGTTCTAATCCCGCCATCTATGGCCTTGAAAGCAAGTTGGACAGTGATCTTATCACCGTCGGAACCACCGGTCTTGCGTTTTCTTACGGACTATACGATCCGGCATCACAGCTTAAACTTCAAGGATCCATAGCCCACGAAGGAATCGTGCGTAATCAGGTTCAACAGTTTCAGCAGGACCTGACGGCAGCACTCTTAGTTCAATACGCGACGGTTCAAAAATTAGAACGACAAAAGGCAGAACTTAAAAACGGCGAAGCGCGTGCCGGAACTGTTCTCAAGCTTGCAGAGATGAAAAGCCGAGTTGGCGCCGGAGTAAAATCTGAATTGGCGAAGGCAAAAATTTTAATCGAGGCAGAGTATCTCAAGCGGCTGACAAACGAAGTGAAGCTTACGAAGGCAACTCAAGAGCTGATGCGCTTCATCGGCGTTCGGGGTAAAACCTTTTCACTAGAAGATATGACACCCGCGGATGTTTTGATCAGCGAAACGGAATCGTCCGACTTATCTTCGGCGTTGAGGCAAAGACTCGATCACCGCTCGGCTAAGGCCACTGCCGAAGCGGCCGACGAAGCCATTCAAAAGTTATCCAAAAAGTTTTGGCCAAAAGTTTCTGTGGTCGGTGACATTGGGTCGACGGACACAACCTTCGCCGGACTTCCCGGCAGAAGATTAAGCGGATTAGTTGCCATCAACTTGTCCATCCCGTTGGAATCCGGTGGACTCATCGAGGGCAAAAGAGCCGAAATGTTGGCCCTTAAAAACAGAGCCACCATCGGGCTTCAGCAGTCCGAAATGGATCTTGAAGATCAAGTCAAACAATCGCGCCAACAGATGACGGCCGCGCGAATCGCTGAAACGGCCTCTTCCCACTATGTTGAGTCAGTTCAGAGTGAAATGAACATTGCTCAAAAAAAATTCAGCGCCGGTTCGGCCAGCTCGATGGATTTATTAACGGCCAATGCCGCCCTAGCGGCCGCACTCGATACGGAAACCGAAGCAATTTTTAATTTAGAGCTAGCAAAAATCCAATACTTTAAGGCCAAAGGCAGCTTCGAAGGATATTTTAAATGATTCATTTAGGCAGCAAAACACGGATGGCGTTTTTGAGTTCGGCGTTGATATGCTCCGCCCTTTTTGGATATTGGTTCTGGTTTTCAGCTTTGATCATCGCGACGGACGATGCTTACATCGAGGCGGAGTTTCATCCGGTGAATTCGCGCATGATGGGATTCGTTCGAGAAGTTTTTGTTCAAGAAAATGATTCGGTTACTAAAGGTGAAAAATTATTAAAGCTGGACGACGTTGACACGCTGATCGAACTAAACTTTAAAAAGGCGAAACTAAAAAAGGCCCAAGCCGATTTTGGACGTGCCGAAAGACTGCGGGAAGAAAAAGCAATTTCCGCGAGCGATTTCGAATTAGTGCAAGCTGCAATGACCGGGATAACCGCCGAAGTTGAAGGCGCAGAACTAAAGCTAAAGTTCACTGAAATTATTGCCCCTTATGACGGCGTTATCGCGAAGCAATCTGCACAGAGTGGCCAGTTCGTTCAGCCCGGC
The DNA here is from genome assembly GCA_014376325.1 of Pseudobdellovibrionaceae bacterium. The sequence continues at coordinate 270 of JACMRP010000047.1, read as the reverse complement.
CAGTCGTTGTTTGTAATCGTGCCGAATGATCACAATTGGATAAAAGCAAATTTCAAAGAAACGGAAGTCCGCCTGATCCACCCGGGGCAAGTCGTGAACTTTACGGCCGATGCATTTCCTGATGTAGCTTGGGTCGGAAAAGTAGAGTCGATCTATCCGAGCTCCATCGCATCGACAAGTTTGATTCCGCCAGAAAATGCGACAGGAAATTTTACCCACTACGTTCCGCGTTTTGCCGTCCGGATTTCTTTTACGCAAAAAGAAACCGCT
>JACMRP010000299.1 GCA_014376325.1 Pseudobdellovibrionaceae bacterium | reverse complement strand
CTTTCATCACCAGATCATATGCGTGGCAAGATCTCTGCGGTAAATTCAATTTTCATTGGCTCGTCGAACGAAATTGGGGAATTTGAATCCGGCATCGCGGCGAAGATTTTAGGAACGGTACCTGCAGTTTACTTCGGCGGAATTATTTGCCTCTGCACGGTAGGACTGGTTGCTTACTTCTCTCCTGCACTCAGAAATATGGACTTAGCAACGCTCGAAAAATAACTAGTTCGTCCAAACGAATGCGCGAAGTGTTTTGTCACGATAAGCAAAAACTAATTTTCGACGATTCGTCTGCATCTGCTGAATCAAATACGGTGGAAAGCTAGCATCCGTAACATCTTCATCCATGACTCGATTGACTTGATCCAAAGACATTCCCAAACGTATCTGACTTAGCTTTCTTTCAAATTTAGCGTCCACTCGGTCATTAATTATTTCCATCGGAATAACGATCGGAACCGCCAAAATCAAAGCCGGCGAATACACAATAAGCGTCAGAGCCTGATCGGCTATTTCCGAGGCCGAGTAATGCTTTTCGTTCGATGTTCCAGACTTTGCGTCGCACTCGAAGTCCTGGGGCGAAATTTTTGAAATCGCGCCGGCTGCCTGTTGGATCTTAGCCTCTAGCGGAATCAGTGATTTGTAAATTGCAGAGAAAATAGAATAAACTTTATCGTAAGGCATTTTGTAGGTCAGTTTGCCGTCTTTAAAAACGTAATAGCGGCTACAAGAAAATTTATCTGACATTTCGCTAGCAACGGAAAATACATATTTGTGATGTCCGTCGTCGAAACCAAAACTCCCCCGATGATCGAAAGAAGCACTGGCTTCTAAATAATCCGTCCCTAGCACTCTTGGCTTCATTGCTTGATTGGCGCAAGAAATACCCGAGACTAGAATCGCCGACAAAATAAAACGCCGCATATCAGTCTCCCAAGTTCGACATTACAATTTCAAAGCTGGGACAAGACCTTCCGCAAAGAACTGATCAAAGTTTTCAACAAACGGAAGATGGCCTAAGCCTTTCAGTTCGTATAATTTTGACCTAGGAATAAGTTTGTTCGCCGACCGGCCAAGTTGCGGATACAGGCCCATTTTTTTCTTATTTTCTTCAGTTGCCCAGGCTTTTCCAAGGGCCGTTTTGTCGCGTTGGCCGATGATGAGCGCCGTTCGCACTTTAAGATTTTTGAACTCATAGACGACCGGTTGAGTGAAGGCCATGTCCGAGGTCAGCGCAGAATTCCAAGCAATTAACGGAAAATCGGGATTCTTTGTCCATCCTGATGCCGCCTCTATCAGGGGATCGTACTCGGGCTTCCAGGTTCCGGCGTAATATGCATCCGATTGATATTTCTTAATGCTCTCTGAAGTTGATTTTAATTCATCCCGATAAGTTTCTTCGATGCTCTTGTACGTCGTCATCAACTTCCAATCTTCAAGCCCAATCGGATTGACCAATATCAATTTACTTATTTTTTCTGGATACATCAGCGCCATTCTGGTCGCAAGCATTCCACCCATTGAATGGCCCAACAATACGTACTTCTTAACGCCTTGGGCTTCCAACAACTGATTCGTCATGCTTGCCAAGGCCTGAAAACTGTACTGAAAGTTGGTCGGTTTACTTGATTTTCCGAAGCCAATTTGGTCAGGAATGATGACCCTGTAACCCATAGTCTGCAGTCGCGTCGCGACTTTTCCGAAGGCGTAGCCGCCAAAGTTTTTTCCGTGCAGCAAGACGATAACTTCAGAATCTTGCTTTTCACTTTTCAGATCCATGAAAGACATCTGCAAAGATTGCTTCTGGGCCTCAAGCGTAAATTTCTGAACCGGGAAAGGATATTGATAGCCCGTTAGTTCGGCATCAAAGCCAGGTGCCAAGGCGGACGGCGGTGGCTCGGCAAATTCGGCAGGTTTAGTTGCGCATGCGCTTATCAAAATTAAAATCGCAAACGTGAAGAGTCGCGAACTGAAATTTTTAAACATTGTGAATACCTCCCGAGGATTTCATTGCGAATCGTAAAACGATCCGAAATAATAGTCCAAGCCAAAGGATACATCATGAGAATTCGGCAAATGGGCTTTTCGTCTAGACTTAAAGCTCACAAAAATATTTTGACGCTTGAAACTTTGAAATTCATCGTCGAATTTCTCGAGGATCGAAATCCCCGGCTTGCCGCTTTACGTTCTGGTATTCCAGAAACTTACGCTTCTCGCCAAGGGCATTGGTTAAAGAAGCATCCAATGGTTGTCGCGGCTTTAGAAAATGACTTAGATGAACGGGAAATCTTAAGACTCAAGACGGCACTAACGGTTATTGAAGCCCAGATTGAAACTTGTAAAGAGATTCTAAGCCTTTAGCATCATCTAGACCGCGTATTAAATACACAAGTTTGAGGCAATTGGTCACGGCCAAGCAGCCCATCCGGCACAGGTGCCACCTTGTTCGGGCATGCCGATTGCTAATCTAAAGGGATGTAATCTAAGATATTTTGCATGGAGAAATGCATGAAGAAGTCTTTGTTATTGCTCAGTTTAATTTTGATTCAGTGGAACCTGGCAAAGGCCCAAACTGTTGAAGCCACCCGTCAAGTTGGCGACCACGCGGCTCTGTTCACATTTGAAAAAAACGAGAATCCAGAAAACATCATGATTGTTTATACGAAATTAGACTCAAACTGCCAAGTCGTCGTCGACCCCAACAAACAAGCCTCTCCGATCTTTGACATGTACTGGTTAATGAATGGGACCGGCTTTAAGCCCGTACACAGCTTAATTAAAAATGGTGTTATCGGTCGCCTTGAAATAATCCCGGCTAAGTCTCACGACACGTTTCAAATCCAAATTAACGATCTAAAAGAGCTCCAAACAGACGTACAGGAACAAAAATTAACGATCGTCGCGCAGAAATCTGCAAAGGGCGCCTGCGAAGTAAAATCATTTTTTACGTTGGGCGCTTCAGATAAAGGCGCCACGATGCAAGTTAAGACGATTTATTCCGAAGCGGCAAAGACGATGTTGCCGCCTTTCCGTAAGTTAAAGTCAGTGACCCTGAAGGGGGTCGATAGCAAAACTGGCGAAAAGCTAAGTCGTACTTACAAGGCTAAGTAATTCCGATGGACTTAAATGGGGCTTTCACGCTAAAAGGCCCCATGTCTGAAAATATCCCCCCACGCCCGCCAAAATCCGCACGCATCGTTCTTACTCTGAACAAATCTCAGAAACGACTTGATAACGTTTTGCTTCAGGCGCTTCGAGATCAAACGGAATATCCAAAGCTCAAACTACTTTCGCGCTCGGCATTCAAAGAGCTTTTTAACGAAGGTAAGATTGTGATTAAGGGCCAACGGGCGACCCCGTCTTCGGCACTTGCTGGCGGAACAACGTACGTCGACATCCTCGGTTTTTAGATACTTGCTTTTGAAAGTTCGGAAAACAGGGTCTCAACTAGCTGAGCTGCTTTCATTTCGCGAATTTTAGAGACCCCGCTACCCGCCCATAAAGATAAAAAGTCTGGACTTCCATTTTGCGCAGATTTCTGGCGAAGGTCCCTTGTGAATGCATTCTGAATTGGCCAAGGTAAAACTGCCTCGGGATTCTGCTCCATCTCCCTCATAAATTTGTTTTCTAGTCCGCGTGCCCAGCGTCCCGAAAATACCCTCGTCATTCGCGGCGCTTCTGCCTTCTTACTCATCAAAGCCGTGCGATAGGCTTCTGCGGTCCCCGCTTCCGGGCACAACATAAAAGAGGTCCCAAGTTGCGCAGCCTGCGCCCCCCAACTTAAAGCAGCGGCAATCCCGGCACCGTCCATGATTCCACCGGCCGCAATAATCGGAATGTCGACGGATTGGCTGAGCTTTTTTGTCAGTTCCTGTGTCGTCATTTTGGAATCGGTATCATTTGGCGAAAACATTCCCCGATGTCCACCAGCCTCAAAACCTTGCGCGGTGATTGCGTCGACTCCCGATTTCGCTAAGCCCTGTGCTTCTTCGAGGTTTGTCGCAGTACCTATCAATAAGATTTTCGCTGATTTACACTCCCGAACAAACTCCTCTGGTAATAAACCGAAGACAAAACTAAATACGGCAGGTCGATGTTTTAAGACGATCTTCATTTGGGCACCGAAATCTGCGAATGGCGACATCTGAATCATAGGTTTAGAAAGAGAAAGTTGGTCGCGATATTTCTGCGTCCCTTCTAAGGCCGCAGCGGATTTAGCGGGGTCCAACACGGGCGGAGTACTCGGTATAAAAAGATTCACAGCGAAGGATTTTCTAGTTAATCTTTTGGTTTTTAATATTTCACGCTCTAGATCTTCAACTCTTAGATAAGCCGCACCGAGCGAGCCCAGCGCGCCCGCATTGGACACTGCCGCCGTTAACTCCGCAGTTCCCGGGCCACCACCGAGTGGCGCTTGAACAAGGGGACCACTCAGCTTGAGTGTTTCAATAAGATCGAATTTAGCTGTCATAGTACAACCATACTCAGTTTCGATTCGACTTCAAATTAAAAACGTCGCAAACAATTGTCTGGAGGACATTTGAGATTGTTGATCGCCGCAAGAAGAAAAAAGGATTTTAACTACGTTCAATTTCGTTGTGTCGACGTAGACCGTAAGGGACAAATGTCAGCTCCATATGTTATTTCAATAAAAGAACTCAACGAAGCACTTAAAAATGGAGAAGATATCCGCCGCCTTTTAAAGGCAGGCTGCAGCTGGGATATAGGAGAAAAAGTAAATGCCAGCGACAATTTTGATGGCCTTACGGAGTTTTAGACGTTAATGTGCCTATAATAGATACATTAACGACCTTGAAGGATTTTACTTGAACCATTCAAGACGCGCAAAAAATTTGTTAATTCTGCTTCTTGGCGCTCTGACGGCGCTCAGTCCATTTTCTATAGATATGTACTTACCGGCCTTTCAGCAGGTGGCAGAAGATTTTCATACGACCGTGGCGCAGGTATCTTTAACGCTTTCGAGTTACTTTATTGGGCTTTCGGTAGGGCAATTATTCTACGGACCGTTGCTGGACCGTTTCGGCAGAAAGAAACCGCTTTATGGTGGCCTGATTTTATACATTGTTACGACCCTGGCATGCCTGATGTCGCACT
>JACMRP010000298.1 GCA_014376325.1 Pseudobdellovibrionaceae bacterium | reverse complement strand
AGCAAAACTTTTTCGACCACGCCAAAAAAACTCGCGGTTAAAAGATTGTTCAGCATGAAGCCTAAAATAAAAATAAATATGATCGTCAGCAAGAAACCAAATCCCGGATAATAAAGATCGGGGAAGAATCGCTGGAGAGTGGTCCCGAGCATGCCTTCCATGATCACGATGCCGGCGTACAGAATGTAGATGGTGACGGCCATCGGTAAGAACGTGAAAAGGCCTTTAAGGAAGATTTGGCGAAGGGTCTTTACGAACTGATTCATATAGAGACATTCTAGGGGAATCTCAGAATGAAAACCAGCTCAAACCTCAATAGATGCACCCCGCATCCCTCAACCTTTCTCGACCTTCGACCGATAAATAAGCATCACCCAAGGAGCATGAGTGGAGCGTCTTTCTGGAATGCTGATAGCGGTTGTGTTGTTTGTTGGTTTGCCATTTGCGCAAGCTCAGCAAAGTGTGCCAGAGGTTGTGCCGGGCGAATATATCGTCAAGCTCAAGTCCATGGCCGGGCCTTCCGGCGTGCTCTCAAAGATGCAGGGCAAAGTTGCCTTGAAGGGTTCTTTCCCGCGAATGAACGTTTACCATATGTCGTTAAAGCCGGGACCGGATCAGGCCGCCAGTTACGACGAATTAGTCAGTGATCCCGACGTTGAATACGTCGAACCAAATTACATTTTTAGAAAAGCCGATTTCGAAAATCCGGCTCAGCCAGCTGATCAAGAAGCGGGTCTTGGAAGTCCCGCGCAGGTATTTGCGAACGGCGAGGCCCAAGCTTTAGAGCAGTACTCTGCCGCCTCAACTGCCTATTCGCAATCGGGTGCCGCGGTAAAAGTTGTCGAAGCCTGGAATGCAGAATCCACCAGCACCATTCGTCCGATCGTCGCGATCGTCGACACGGGTCTTGATAAAAATCATCCGGTCTTCGTTAGTTCCAGCGCCGTATGGACCAACACGCGAGAGATTCCAAATAACGGAGTTGATGACGACTACAATGGTTATATCGACGACGTGAACGGCTGGAACTTTATCGATAACTCTCCAAATTTTATGGACGATGACGGTCACGGGACTCACGTTGCCGGAATCATCGTTGGTACCAGCTTAAATATTTTATCTACACCAGTGACCGAGACCGCAAAAATGCGGATCATGCCGTTAAAATTTCTGGATGCGACTGGCTCGGGCACGACTTCGAACGCGATTAGCGCAATTTATTACGCCGTCAACAATGGCGCGCAAGTTATCAATAACTCTTGGGGCGGAAGTTCTTACAGCCGCGCCCTTCACGAGGCTTTGACTTTTGCTTACTCGAATCGTGTTTTTATCGCCTCCGCGGCCGGTAATAATAGTAAAAGTAACGACAGCGTCACGATGTATCCTGCCAACTACGATGTTCCAAGCAACATGTCCGTAGCCGCGACAACGGACTACGACTTTCTTGCGAGCTTTTCAAATTTTGGTGCACGTTCGGTTCATATCGCAAGTCCCGGCGTTTTGATTTTGAGCACCTTGCCGAACAATCGCACCGGAACCATGTCCGGCACAAGCATGGCGACGCCTTTCGTTTCTGGAATGGCTGCACTGGCACTCAGAGAAGCGCCGCAGTTAACCGGTTACCAAGTTAAAAATCTGATTATAGCGAGCGCCGACATTATACCAAGTTTGGTTGGTAAAGTATCGAGCTCTGCGCGGATCAATTCTTACGCGCTGATTGCTCAGTCGTTATCGAATACGGCCACGGTTGCATCGCAGCCGAATTATTCCCCAGTTTATCAAGCGGACGCGCGCAGTACGGCGAGTACGCCAAAGACCGGTTGCGGATTAATTTCGGCAGCGGCTTTACGCGGACCGGGCTCGGGCGACGCCGGTGGTGGTGCCTTCGATGCGGCGGGCGTGCTTGCGGGCTTGATGTTAATACCCGTGATCATTTGGGTGGTCCTACGTCAGCGCGCTTTAGCAAAGGCGGCAAGTGATCCTGCGAACCGACGACGCTTCGAACGTTTCCGCATGGATTCGGACATCCGAGTCAAAGTTGGCAACCGCGAACTTGTGGGTTCATTGCGAACAATCTCTCTTGGTGGAGCATCGTTCAGCGCGGACGAAGCGCTCGAAAAAGGCGGAATCATCACCATGAAAATCGCGAGCCCCGATGGCCGCGACATGCTCGAGGTCCAAGGTCAGGTCGTGTGGAACGAAGCGAACGGCGCTTACGGAGTCCAGTTCGCTGGAGCCGAACAGTCCGCACTCACCATGATCCAGCAATGGACCAAAAGCTTAATGAAAGCATAAAGCTCCTCTCATAAACCACTTGAACACCTGAAAGGGCTTCGCAAAAACGAAGCCCTTTTTTTGAGCTGGACCGGATTGACAGGAGCGGGGCGGAAGCTCGATCCTGTTTATAGGTTGTTCACAGAAGGGTTTTTATGATTAAAATCATTTCGGCAATTTCAACTTTGTTATTTGTAACGTCTGCCTTTGCGGGAAATCGGGCGATTGAACTGAGCGTGGATCTTTCGCTGAATGGCAAACACATCATGTCGCCGACGATCCTTACGAAAGACGGAGAAAAAACCACGGTGACCTCGGGGCACGGTGCAGACCGCACTTACATGGAAGTCATCGCGACGGAAAAAACTCTGAACAATAAAAAAGCCGTGCACATGAACTTCGTCGTTGGAACTTTCACCGCTAGCGGCCGTAAGACCGTGCTTGCAAGCTCAACCCCTATCACACGCGATAACAATCGTGGAGAAATCCAAACGACAGAAAAAGACGGGGAGACCGTAGTGATCTCCGCAAAACCGACGATGAAATAGTTTTATTAAAGCAGAACGCCCTTCAGAACCGCACTCGCGACCGAGAAGTAAATCACTAATCCCGTGACGTCCACGAGAGTCGCGCCTGCCGGGGCAGAAGCTGAGGCAGGGTCGAAGCGCATCTTCTTCAGCAAGAAGGGCAGCATGGACCCAGTCAAGGTTCCCCATAACACAACGCCGATGATGCTATTCGAAACGGTGATCGCCACGAGCGCGTAATGCGGACCGT
>JACMRP010000297.1 GCA_014376325.1 Pseudobdellovibrionaceae bacterium | reverse complement strand
TTCAAAAAATATATGTAAGGGAAACGTAGATATGCCAAAAACCAGCGATATAAACAAGAAAAATTTTGTTACTTATTTTCAGATTTCGTTTCAAATCAGGAAAACTCAAGAAATTACTGGACGAGCGTCGCTTTGGGTTGGAGTCCAAACTTTACAAGTTATGCTGATTTCCGATTTTCGATACTCAGAGGAAGTCGAATCACAAACCGCGTATGCTGTGACTTCGCATCGTAATTGAGGTTGCCCTGATGATTCTCGATGACACCCCTCGATATACTGAGGCTGAGCCCCAGGCTTTTTCCGGGATCTTTTGTCGTAAAATACGGCTGCATAATGTTCGGATGGTGTAGCGGTGAAATGCCGGGACCGCTGTCGGTAATCGACAACTCCAGAAATAAATCTTTTTCTGCAATCTCTACTTGGATCCAGCGCGGCTCTTGGGTCTGACTCAAAACCGCATCCACAGAGTTATTTAAAAGATTTAATAGGACCTGAGTGATTTGCTGCGGAATGCAATAAGCGATCAATTCTCGCTCGGGCTCATTCAGCTTAAGCTCGATGTGGTTCTTTTTCATTTTTTGCGCGCAGAGGCTCAAACCGTCTTCCACAATCTGCAAAAGGGAAACGTGGGTTTTTAGATCGTGGCTGCTGTCCCTTGTGAAACGCCGTAAGCCCGCGACTATTTTCGAAATGCGTTCGACGCTCTTGATAATCGTTTCCAGGGGTCGATTTAATTTTGCGTCGTTGGTTGCGGTGACTAAGTTAAGCGTCAGCTCGGCGTTAAGTAATATTAAAGCCAGCGGATTGTTGATTTCATGAGCGATGCCGCTGGAAAGCTCGCCGATCACTGACATCTTTGTCGATTGGAGCAACATTTGCTGCTTCTCTTCCAGTTCTTGGGTCCTAGAGCTGACTTTATTCTCAAGATTTTCATTAAAGTCGTTTAATTTTTTGATAACTGTCTGAAGCTTTCTTACCGCCATAAAAACGGCCAGACCCATCGCGGTACACAGTATGCAGAGCCCGAAATAGAAAAGGTTGAGTTTCTTTTCCTCAGCTTCATGGACGTTTTGGTAAATACCTTCAAAGGCGCTAAGTGCGGTATCGATCTTGGCCGATAAAATTTCCGTCTCAATTTCGCTCCGCTCCTCCGTGCTTTTCATGACGAGTTTCACGTGGAAGTACAAGCTCTGGATCCAATCAGTGTAGCGTGGTTTGTTCGCGTTCTGTGCGGGGCTCATTTTTTCGTCAAGCTTGTTTAAAATGCTGAGTTTTAATTCCGGCGTTGGGTTAGCACTGTATCGGAGCGTTTCACTCAATAGACTTTGTGCTTTGACTTCAAGAGGCGTGTGTTCGAATTCCTTAACGAGCGTCGGCAGATACTGCACTGAATTTTTCAAGATCGAATTTTTCGATTTAAATTTTTCTACAAGGCTTAAGTTTTCGTTTACTAATAAACAATACGAGTTGGCAGCATATGTAAGGGCCTCGCTGTCAGAAGCCATGAACGAGGAATTCGAACTTGTGACGGAGCTGCAAAGAGCCTTGGCTTGTTCGACGTTGGCGACTAAAGGATCGTAAGTTTCTAACAGAAAGGACCGCGAGCGCAGCATACTTTCGTTGATATTGTGATTGAGCTGCTGAAACTTTCGGAAAGTCAGCACCATGGCTTGATTGCTTTCTAAAGTTTTTGACACGCGGGCAAAGCCAAACATGATCACCACCGCGACCGCAATAATGATACCGGTCACTGCATAAAGGTAGTAATTTTTACGGATTTTATTTTTCACTGCTTATACTTCTTTGTTGAGGCTTGATTGAGTCGGGCATTTCGCCGGTAAGAGTTCCTAAAAAATCAACGAGTTCGCTGACGTCTTGCGGGGCTAATTGCCGGCCAAGCTGATACTTCGCCATCTTTCGCACAGCATCCTCCAATGTTTTTGCGGAGCCATCGTGAAAGTAGGGTGCCGTCAGGGCGACGTTCCGCAGACTCGGCACTTTGAACACGTGGCGATCGGCTTCTGACCTGGTAACGTTGTAGCGGCCCAAGTCTGAAGGGTACTCACCCCCGCGGTCCTTAAAATAATCTGCGGCGATACCCACTGCCTGAAACATATTGCCGCCAATGTTCCGCCCTTGATGGCAAGCCACGCAACCGAAAGAGGTGAATTTTTTGTAACCGCGAAGTTGGTTTTCACTAATGGCCATAAGATCGCCCTTCAAGTACAAATCAAAGGGAGCATTTAGGGTAATCAAACTTTTTTGGAACTCAACGAGTGCATTTTTAATTCCGTCGGCGCTGATTTTCCGGTGGTATATTTTATTAAACCTTTCGACCGTTTGCGGATCAAGATTTAGGCGATAAATAATGTCACTCCAGTTGGACGCAAGCTCTGAAGGACTATTTATTGGCCCTTCGATTTGATCGTAAAGGGTTTCCGCTCTGCCATCCCAAAACTGTCTGAAATTTAAGGCAGAGTTAAAAACCGTGGGCGTATTCGTTCGGCCCGCGATGTTGCGAATACCATGGGAGAAGGTCCTGCCATCGGCCCCACCGTGTTGCAAATCATGACACTCACTACAAGATATAGAACCGTCTTTAGAAAGTCGCCGGTCGTAAAAAAGATCTCGGCCGAAAACGACCTTTTCTGGATCTAAATTTTCTGCTGGCGTCAGTGGAAATATACCTATTTGGGCCGGGACTCTTTTTTCAGCGGACTGTTCCCCATTAAGGATTTGAATGTCGTTGGGTTTCAAATTTTTCGGTGAAAAAAAATACCAACCAAGGATGAAGACAAACAACATCGCTAAAGTTGGAAGCAGTAGTTTTTTTAAAAGCATAAGGTCGACTTCCTTATGCTTCTCTTCGGAGGAATCGACGCTAAAGTTCTGTGAATTTAAATGAATTTAATTTAACGGGCAGCCGTGGCCCGTATCAGACTAAGACATTGAGTCAGGACTCGACTTGATTTAAGAGATGAAACTTCACGCTTGCTCGATGAGGCACGAAGAATGGCGGAGAAGGAGGGATTCGAACCCTCGGTAGACTTTTGGTCTACGAGCATTTAGCAAACGCTTGGTTTCAGCCACTCACCCACCTCTCCGCATGAAATTTGGGTCAGCTTATTAGGCAGACTTCGCCAAACTGCCAT
>JACMRP010000296.1 GCA_014376325.1 Pseudobdellovibrionaceae bacterium | reverse complement strand
TTCTTTGTCCGGTTGCAGTTTAGACATTTCGATCAGCGCAATCGTTTTGCCAATCAAGATCAGTGGGTAACCGCTTGAATCGCCCCGGGTCAGCGCTTCGAAACTTTTGAAAGCTTGAGCGTATACACCTTTTTTTAGCTGGATCACCGCGAGATTTAACTTTGCGGCCTCGTTATTTGCGTCCAGGCCCAGAGTCTTTTGGAAATAGTCCTCTGCTTGGCGAAGGTCCCCTTCCATCAAGAAAGCCAATCCCATACCTAAGTTGCCGGTGACAATTTCTTGTCGGGTGCGGTTTTCTTTAAGGAGGGCGCGTTCGATGATTCGTCGGCCCTTCAGACTCTGCCGGTCTTCGTTAATCAGAACAAACACCATCTGAAACTGGCTTTCTAAATCGACTTCTTTGAGCGCGCTTGCTTTTCGATAAAAGCCCAATGACTTTTGGTATAAGCCCAATTCTTTATATTTCAACGCAGAAGCCATCAACTGATCAAAATTTAAATCCGTCTTTTTGTCTTTTCCCAAGAAAGCGAAGCTAGCGTAAAGTAGTCCTCCGACGAGGATCACTAGTAAAATCGAACGTAAAACGAAGTTCTGCCTTTGGATGCGGCTCTGAACGCGTTGGTCTTGCAGATTTCCAAAAGACTTTGCGGGCCCCGAACTTTTAAAACTATTTTTGGTATCCTGGCTTGGAGTAACATCACGCATGCCCAGTGCCTGATCCGAAGTCGCAACCGACGTCGACGGAAACTGCGGTGCCGGCGTCAGATCATCAATCAGCATAGCGCCGTTGTCCGTCTTCGTCATCGTCCCTGCTGCAGTGGAAGTGCTGGTCATCGTGTCTTCACGAGAATGATCATCTTCGAATCGTAGGTTTTTAACGATTTCTTTAAAGTAGCGAGTTTCGCGAATGTAATTCCAACGTAGGTCTGGCTGACGGATTTCGTCGATAATCGTAATTTGGCGGCGCGAAAGCAGCTGAACAACCTCGTCCCGAGTAAACGGTCCTAAAATCTTCGTCGAAGATTTTACGAGCCAATTTTTTACGTTGTTGCTGTTATCCGGCGCTGCCACGAACCCACCTAAAACGGAGATTTTGACGACAATAAAACTTTTAAGTCATCGTTGGTTATATAAAGTCCCGCACCCAGATAACTAGATCGCACTTGCGAATTGTTAAGCATGTCCTGCATGCCGCCGAGTACGTAAAATCCGTGAGTCAGACTGTACATTGCTTGGGCGCGCATGTTGGTGCTGCTAAAGTTGAATGCTTCCAGTGAAAGCTTCAGTTTGCGACGAAGCATCACGTAGTCCATGCCCATGCCGCCCTGATTTTCGATCAGACCGCCACGAACCGTAAAGTCGTAAAAGTTTTTTGCAAACATCGCAGAGAATTTGGTTTTGTTATAAAAGGTTTTTACTTGCGTAGTATTTGTTACTCCGCCGGTGCCGGTCGTGGCTACGTTATCACGTTCAACAACGCCCGCTGGGTCGTCGATGATGCCAATATAATAGTATCGATCAAGACCCGGCTGAATTTTTATACCGATGGTGGACTTCGTAGCTTTGATGTCCCCAAGGTAGTCGGCGTGGAAGTCGAAGCCCGTTTGGATACGACTTGCGGTTTCTAACATCCCGCTGAGGCCTTCGATCGTACTGTTCAGATTATCGACCGTGGATTCGTCATTCACGAGTTTACCGATCGTACCTTCACCGCGATTGATTTTACCGGTAATGTCGTCGACGTTTTTAAGGACCGAGTCGATACGTTGCATAGAAGCCACGGCCTTTTTCCAAGATTTTTTGAAACCGTCTTCACCCTCGTCGTTAACAAGTTCGCTGAGGGTCGAAGTGACATCATGAACTTGGTCTACGATTTCGCCAAATTTGTTTTTATTTTGCGAGGTGATGTCCGCAAGGTCACCGGTCAGTTTTTCGATGTTTTTAACGATTCGGCCCATCACGTGTTTGTTCGTGCCGTCGCTGCTGATGGATTCTTTTAGAACTTCGGCGACGCTTTTTAGTGACGAAGAAATTTCGGAGACTTCGCCCACCAAATTATCTAACGAACGGGACTCTTTGACGTTCAGAATTTGCGCGTTGTCCGCTAAAGGTGGATCATCCGGCATCCCCGAAAATATTTCGATGTGTTTATCGCCTAAAATCCCCTGCGCACGGACTTCAACGATAGATGAAACCGTCAGTGGCACGTCTGATTTGACCGTAATCTCTACCCTAGCGCTGCCGTTTTGGAGAGTGATGTCTTTGATGATTCCAACCGGAATCCCCGCAGTTTTAATGGCAGAATTTTTGACCAAGCCGCCCGCATTTTTTAACAGGAACCAGGCTTTTTTAGATCGACCCAGGTAACTAGGATCTTCGCTCACTTGCATGGACATAAAAGCAATGAGCGAGCCCACAACGACAACAAGAAGTCCCACTTTGAATTCTGGCGCTTTAACCCAGCTCATGAATGCTTCATTCCTTTTGATACGAACCGTTTTACGAGTTCAATATCACTATTAAAAAAATCCTCTGCAGTGCCGCTTAACAAAACCTGACCGGCATCCAACATGGCGATGTGATCGGCGATGCGGAAGGCCGCCGCCAGATCATGGCTTACCATGATAGAAGTCAGTCCTTTTCGGGACTTATGAGTCTCTAGAATAAGATTATCTACCATTTCGGTAAGAATGGGATCTAATCCAGTCGTCGGCTCATCATAGATCAATATTTCTGGATCTAGGGCGAGAGCGCGGGCCAGACCCGTCCGCTTTTGCATGCCGCCGCTGATTTGACTCGGCAATTTACCAAAGTGTTTTTTATCTAGACCGACCTGGGTCAGTTTCTCTTCCGCCACCGAAATAACCTGTGCGGGTCTCATTTCTCGACGATGTTCGATCAACGGAAAACTGACATTTTCAAGGACGGTCATATCATCGAAAAGTGCCGCCGACTGAAACAGCACGCCGAACTTTTGCCGAAAGGTGGTAAGTTCGTCGTCGCTCATGCTGCTGAGTTTTCTGCCCAGCACCTCGACCTCGCCCGAAGTCGGTTTGTACAGGCCAAGAATATGTTTAAGGACCACGCTCTTGCCGGTTCCCGAAAATCCGATGATTGCGGTTAAACTGCCTTTCGGAACCTCAAGTGACATACCCTTTAGGACAAACTCTTTGCCGTCGAAAGTTTTCTTAAGGTCGATCAAAGACACGGCGGAAGGTGCTGCGGTATCCATTAGTGAATTCCCCACACGGCGTAAAATATACGAATCAAATTACCCACAAAATAATCCAGAATGATAACCATGACCATGCTTTGCACGACGCCCTGATTTGTGGCGTCGCCAACGCCCTTCGCGCCGCCCGTCGTGGTAAAGCCGCGATAAGTGCACACCGTCGAAAATACTAAACCGAAAATGGCAGCTTTAAAAAGACCTTCGTTGATGTGTTTTACTTCCACCGTATCGCGAATTTTTTGCCAGAAAACGGCTTCGTCTAATTGAATTAATTTTACGCACAAGAGCCAACTGCCAACCATCGACACAAAGTCGAAAACCGCAGTTAAAAGCGGCATGCAGATGACGGAAGCCACAATCCGCGGCGCAATTAAGTATTGTTTCGTATTTACTCCCATGACATCCAGCGCGTCGATCTGCTCGTTGACCCGCATCGTGCCTAGCCGCGCGGCCATCGCGCCGCCCGCTCTGGCCGCGACGATCAGTCCCGTCAAAACCGGACCAAGTTCGCGCGTGATTCCGAGTGCCACCACTGGTCCGACCATGTTCACGGCGTTGAACATTTTAAAACCCAAATAAATTTGCAACGACAACGCCAGACCGGTAAATATTCCGGTCAGCGAAATGATCCCGATGGACTGATTTCCGACGAACTCCATGTGTTTAATAATTTCCGAATACCTGTGGGGTTTCGAAAATACCAAACGCAGGCTATGCCACAAAAATAGAAATATCAGACCGACTTCCATAAGTAAGCCACTGATTTTATCCTGGACCGCGTTCCAAGCCATGTCGATGTATGAGGCTACGCGCTGAACCGCCGTCAACTTGCAACTCCTAGTTTTTTTGCCCATTCACCGACGTAAACGCGCGGGACGCGCTCACCAACGCTGGTCAAAATTTCCCACGGTATCGTCATTGCCAGGCGCGCGACTTCGCTTGCAGGCATAAGCTGTCCACCGGGACTTTCACCAAAAAATATCACTTCTTTTTCGCCAATCTCCGACGCGTTTTTGCCCCGGACTGCTTCGGTGACGTCGACCATTAAAAAATCCATACAGATATTGCCGATCACCGGTACACGATGTTCGCCAAAGAGGACCGTCGCTTTATTAGAAAGGATTCGGTGATAGCCATCGGCATAACCGATGGGCACCACCGCGATAACCGCATCTTTAGGCGCAGTCCACGTACCGCCGTAAGAAACAATCTCGCCCGCCTTTAAGTGCCGGTAGGTTGAGGTCACTGATTTTAAAGTCATGACGGGCTTCAGCGGTAAAAGTTTCTGGTCGTCTAGTGGATTGTAACCGTAAATCATTAACCCCGGTCGAAGTCCCCACTGAATCTGGGTCAGCGGATGGTGTGGATTCTTTTGTTCACGTACGGCAATCGCGTTCAATATTCCTGAAGAATTTAAACTGTGCACGATGGGCGCCAAAGGTTTAAATATTTGCAGGATCTTCGTTAAACCCGATAATTGATCTGCGCTATCGCCCATCGGATCGTGGGCATCTTCCCCGTTATATAAATGTGTCAGTAATCCACGAACACGCAATCGTGGATTTTGCCAACAGCGTTCGAACAATGCTTGCGCATCTTCAGCCGGAAAGCCTAATCGATTCATACCGGTGTTGAATTTTAAATGAATCTGAACTGATTTTTCGGCAACGCTTTCAATGGCGTCCAATTGTTCCCACGTACTTACGACCGGGGTCAGATTGTGGCGCAATATTTCCATCGCGCCTTCACGATCAAAGCCACGGAAAACTAAGATGTCGACGTTGACTCCACCACGACGCAAAAGAATACCTTCTTCGATCAGGCAGACGCCTAAGTGTTTAGCGCCTAGTTGTTCAAGACAACGTGCCACCGCGACGTCGCCGTGGCCGTAAGCATTCGCCTTTACCATCGGGCATAAAAATGGCGCTTGCGGAAATGCCCGCTTCAGCGCTTCAAAATTCTGCGCTAAGTGGTCTAGGTTAATTTCTGCGAAGGTTCGTCGATACATTTCCAAAAATTTAACTCCTACTCGGCCGTGACTTCGAACTCAGGGGTAAATTCCCCTGGGGCCTTGTACAAACAAATGCGGTTTCCGCCCTTTTCCATAATATGATTCAACGCCTTGGTAGAGGTTTCATCCAGGCCCGGAACCGAATCTGCAAGCGATGGGTATTCACTGACGCCAACGCTGATCGAAACTTTCACTCCGCTATCGACAACCGAAGAGCTTTCGACAATGCGGCGAAGTCGTTCGCCTAAAAGAGCCGCGCCTTTTTTGGTCGTTTGGGGCAGGATCACGGCGATTTCGTTCATCTGGGTTCTGCAGGCAACGTCATTGGCCCGGATGGTCTTACGAATAAAATCACTGACCGTTTTTAAAATTCCATCGCGCACGTTAAGACCTAATGTCTGTTCAATTTCGTAAAAATCATCGATCGATATTTTCATGACGGACACGGGCTGCTTAGATCGGCGCGATCGTTCCCATTCTTCGTTTAACTTTTCGGCGTAATAACGCTGATTATACAATTCGGTGGTGTAGTCCTGAACATCTAAAGCTTCCACGCGTTTTTCTAAAGAGAAGTAAGAGTAACAAAGTGAAAATAAACTAAACTCTTCACCGACCCGAAGACCTTCGGCCTTGCCCAGGTCGCCCCTGTATATGACAACGCCTTCAATCGAATTTTGCACGAACAGCGGCAATACTTTTGCGTTGTTCATCTGGAAAACTTTTTTAAGCATTTCGATCATAACTGGCGGTAAAAGTCCCACGGTGATTTGGGTGTTCAAATCATCCAAATCTTGATTCTCTAGCTGACAACCAACTCCCTGGATCTGCTGCGCGGTAAATCCCGAAGCGTTCGTCGCAACGAACGAACGTAATGATGGTAAAAACTTAAAATAAATCGCTTGAATCTTTTCTAAGCGCTCAAAGTATTTTTGAAGGACTTCTTCTTTGCTTTGCGAAGAACGGTAATCCGCAAGTCTTCCAGATACCAGCATCTGCGAAGTCTCTTCGACCACGGCCTTTTGATCGTCGATCATACGCTGTAGGTTTTCTTTTTGTGATTGCGCAACTTTCCAATCTGCAAAAAGTTGCTCATTCTGATAAGTCAGGTAAAGCGTTTCGCAAACTTGATCCGCAGCCCATAAAACTCTTAGATCTAAAGCGGGACCTTCCACGGAAACCACGTCCATCAAACCGAGAGTGTTGTACTGCGATAGCGCCTCGAACTGCTGGGGTTCTGCCATCGCGATTAATTTAACTTCGGCACTGACCGACAAGATTCGGTTCACGAAATCACTGAGAGCTCCCTGAACAGACATAGTTGAAAACACGACCAGGTGAGGAGTCATTTGCTGAAGCCGCTCGAAGAATGCGTCAAGCTCCTGAAAATAGTAAGCATCGTATCCCGCTTTCGAAAGCGAAACTTTTGCGGACGCGCCCTGATCAACGTCCGAAGTATAGACGAAGATACTAAACTGAGAGCTTTGCTCACGAATATTCAATCAAGTCCTCTTTCCAGGTCGCTTCACTTCAACCTTGTACGAATCTAGATCTGAACTTTTTGCGGCGGATGACGGAGTCGGTGCATCAATCAATACTTTTGGTTCTGGGACGACCTCCTGAGGGGGCTCGGGCGCCACTTCGGTCGGAATTTCTGCCTCGGGCTCAGGAATAATCGCAACGATCGGCGGGGCGAATTTCGGTGGCGCGGAAGCATTGTTGTCCAGAACGACAACGACTTGTTCGTGCGGAGCCGCCGCTGGTGGCGGAGCTTTCATCGGTGGCTGCGACATCACCGGTGGAGGTGTCGCCACGGGTTTTGGCGGAATGGCCACAGCCGTAAGTGCTTCCATAATTGGAAGCGGAGCCGTCAGCGCCGGATCATCAAATCCCATTCCGTCTAAAAACTGCAATTCCCCGTCATCATTTGGCAGATCTTCTAGAAGTCGATCCACGTTTATTTCGGTCAAACGGTCGCGCGTGGGCTCCGTATCTTGCATGGTCGTCTGAATCTCGTCCCGCGTGGGCGAAGAAATTTTCGGAAGTTCTGCCGGCAGATCGTGCGCGTCCAACAACACTTCGGGCACTATTCCAGCCCCGCTCGACAAAGCATCCGCATTCACCGGAGGTAGAACGATATCAACTTGGGTGCCTTTGCCGCGCTGAGATTGAATCTTAAATTGCGCCGAGTGTTCTTTCAAGATTCCGGCGGAAACCGGAAGACCCAACCCCACGTGATTTGCGTAGGATCTTGTCGTAAAAAATGGCTCAAAGACTTTGCCTAAATTTTCACGATCAATTCCTTCACCGGTATCCACGATACGAACGTGCAGGCCTTGCGAAGATTCCCAAACAGAAATCTTGATGCTCTTTTCTTGCATCCGTTCCATGCCTTCGATGGAATTCTCGATAATATTTTCGAATACTTTCGTCATTTCTTCGGTGGCAATCGGCCAAGGATTGCTTTCTTGGAAATCTTTATCGATGCGAACACCCTTTTGCACCAAGCGCTGATCCAAGTTTTTCAGAGCTTGAATAATCGGACCTTCGATCTTGACCGAAGATTTTTTGGCATTTCGCTCGCCTGAAAAAGTAACGAGTTTATCAAGCACGTCGCGTGAGGATCTTGCCTCACGCAAAATAGACTCGACCGCCTGAACCACGTCGGGATCTTGAGTCTTCGAAAGAACCATTTGCGAAAATCCCAAAATCGACGCGAGCGGGGCGCGCATTTCTTGGCCCATAGCTGCGGCAACGCTGCGGTAAGCTTCGGCCTTTTCTTGTTGCCAGTCCGGAGGCGTCGCCGGTGCGGGAACCGAATCCCCGCCTTTCGAACCGAACGGCATCGCTGTCGGGGGCGCGGACTTGGGCGCAATCGGTGCGAGCAACGAAGAGTTTGTCGTAACCACGTCGCCAAGCTGACCCGCAGGTGGAAGTGGTTTTCGCGGCGGCGGTGTTACGACATTTTCCATACTGACGGAAGGTATCGGAGGAAGAACTTCTTGCGCTGGTTTTGCCGGTGGGGCGGCTGCAGCCGTTGCGGCAAATCGGGGATTTCTTTTTTCGTACCAGAAGTATCCCGCAGCACCGATTAATGAAAAACCGATTCCTAAAAATACAAACTGCCATGCT
>JACMRP010000295.1 GCA_014376325.1 Pseudobdellovibrionaceae bacterium | reverse complement strand
GCGCGCAACGCTCAACCCATGTCGTCCAATAATTTTTCGTCCGAGATAAAAAATCTTCGAAGGTGCTTTCTAAGGGACCCTCCAGCGGAATTCCCCATGACAAGACAAAATAAAGATCTTCCGCGAGTGCAAATTCTTTTTGATTTTGAACGTAGGTCAGGGATGCGTTAGTCGTCAATCTGACTTCTTGCTCTAAACCTTGATATCGAATGTGATTGCTGCCGAGCTGAGCGGACGACGTCTTTCGTCCGTAATCTCCGACAGGCTGGCATGTGACGCAAATGCGAGGATTCCCGGAGATTTTCTTAACTTTGCGAAATAGCATTAACGGTTTATGATATCTTTCGAAGAGTTGAAATCTTGGGGCGAAATCGATAACTTCATAAATGCCTTCTTTCGATTCGAAACGTGTACAAAGAATATTTGTATTGTTTAAGTAGGTCTGCGATGAGCGCACTGCCGGCCCCGGAGAAGCTACTGGACGGATTGCAAAGGTGCCGCCTTTTTCCGAGTCTAAAAGCGAACCGAAAATAAAACTAGAATCAAAGCGAGGTAAGCACATCCAAGAAACTTCGGCCTCCGTCGAAACGAGGGCTGAAAAAGCGCAGTTACCGATAAGACCCATATTATATCGATGAGCATGCAAAGGCTGTGAGTTCATGAATAGAGGATATACGACATGCTGAATAAGACAAAAAGAATTTTCGTTAGTAATCGACTGCCTTTCAACATTGACGCAAAAACCGGCGCAGTAAATCGCGGCAGCGGAGGACTCGTATCCGCGTTGATGGGCGTTAGCCTGAATGAGCCCTTTGCGTGGATGGGTTTTGAAACAAATGCGAAACACGCCGCAATTCTTCAGAAGAAATCTTCCGAAATTTCTGCAAATTTAAGTTGCCACCCCGTGCTTTTAGGTAAGGAAATTTATGACCGTTACTATGACGGATTTTCGAACGATATTCTTTGGCCACTATTTCACTACGAAGGACACTTAGCTATTTTTAGCCGTGAAAACTGGGAAGCCTACGTGGCCGCGAATAAACTTATGGCCGAAGCCATCGCAAAGATCGCGCTGCCCGGTGACACCGTCTGGATCCATGATTTTCATTTTATGATGTTGCCGCAATTTTTGCGGGAACTTTGTCCTACAGTCAAAATCGGATTCTTTCTGCATATTCCTTTTCCGAGTGGCGAGGTCTTCCGTCAACTTCCGGTACGCCTCGAAATTATGAAAGCGATGACCCACTGTGATCTGGTCGGATTTCACGAACATTCCTATTTACGTCAATTTATCGTTTCGCTAAAATCTATTTTAGGAATAGATTCAACATTTTTTAAGGCCGAGTTCGGAAGCCATACTCTGCACCTGGGCGTTTACCCGATAAGCATCGACAGCGCCGCATTTATGCAGAAGGCCAAGTCCCCAGAGGTGATTGCACAAACACAAGCCTACCTGGATATGAGCACCGTGCCGTACTTGGTTCTTGGTGTGGATCGTCTGGATTACACAAAGGGACTAGAACTTAAACTTCGCGGATTTCAGTGCGCTCTGAAAAAATATCCGGAGCTTGTTGGTAAAGTAACTTTCATGCAGATTGCCGTTCCCACTCGGCAGAAAGTTCCGTACTACGCCAAAATCAAAAAAGAAATAGACCAGCTCGTGGGTAGCATTAATGGAGAGTTCGCGGAACCTCATTACACTCCAGTTCATTATATATTTAATTCTGTTTCAGAGGTAAAGTTGATCGCGCTTTACCGAAGGGCGAATGCCGCACTGGTAACGAGCAAACGCGACGGGATGAATCTAGTCGCGATGGAATACGCAATGGCGCAGGACTTAGAGACTTCCGGCGTGTTAATCTTGAGTGAGTTTGCCGGCGCGGCCTCTTTCTTGGGAGATGCGCTGATTGTAAATCCTTGGGATGTCGATGCGATTGCGGACGCCCTTTACCGCGCTTTTCACATGACGTTACAAGAGCGCAAAGACCGAATGGCAAACATGCAAGAAGTGCTTTCGAGGTATTCTGCGACGAAGTGGGCGGAGGGTTTTTTGAAGGACTTGGACGACACCGTCTTCGACTTGCAAATTCCGGTCAAGCCGCTGTCCCAGAAAGCCAGTGGGTGGCCAGCTGTTCTAAAGAAGAATATCTCGGAATCCACCAAGATTCGGCTCGTTTTGGATTACGACGGAACTCTGGTGTCGCTTCATCGCAAACCTGAATACGCCGTTCTGCCAAAAACGACCGGTGATTTTCTTGAAAGTCTGAACAAGAAAGTAGAAATTTACATCGTCAGCGGCCGGTCACGCGCATTTCTAGATAAACACGTCGGCCATCTGAAAGTTCATATCGCCGCCGAGCATGGTGCCTTCTGGAGGGCGCCCGGTGGAGAATGGCAGAATCGTGTCGCTTCGGATATTCAGTCGTGGTACGGCCAAGTCGAAAAAGTGATGCATTCTTATTCTGATCGCGTTCCACTTTCGGCCATTGAACGGAAAGAAGCATCGATCGTTTGGCACTACCGCGAATCGCCAATAGATTTCGCAGACTTTCAGGCGAAAAGGCTGGACGACGAGCTTCAAGTCGGACTTTCGAATTCGCCTGTCGTGATTTCGCAGGGCTCCCGCATTGTGGAGGCCAAGGCGATCGAATGCAACAAGGGCAATTATCTGCGGTCGTTGATTCAGGACGAGGAGATGGAGTCCGCCTCCGCGTATTTTTACATTTGCATGGGCGACGACCGAACCGACGAAGACATGTTCCGGAGTTTGGGAGATCACGGAGTTTCGATTAAAGTCGGGCCCGAAGATACCGGGGCTAATTTTCGCTTGCAGAGTCAGACCGAAGTATTTGGCTTTTTCAGCGAATTGAATGAGTTTCTGGGCGAACGTAGGCTGCGCGTAAGCTTGACGTCAGTTCCAGGGCCGGTTTAATTTCGATCCGTGGAAAATAAAGCGGCCGTGCAAAAAATCTCGGTGATCGGCAATGCCGGTGGTGGGAAAACGATCTTGAGCCGACGATTGGCCGCGCGCTATTCGTTGCCGGTCACTCACGTTGACAGCATTCAGTTTCTTTCTGGAATGAAGATCCGTCCACACCAAGAATCCATTCTTGCCTTGCGTGATATTCAGACAAAATCGCAATGGATCATCGACGGCTTCGGGCCGCTGGATATTTTAGTTGAGCGGCTAAAATTATCAGACGTCATCGTATTTATCGACCTTCCGATTTGGCGGCATTTCTGGTGGAGCGCTCTTCGGCAAGTGCAAAATATCTTTTCGAAACGGGTGGAGTTGCCCGATGGCTGCAATGAAGCCAGCGTTGCGCAAACGATTAAATTGTTTAAAACTATCTGGCAAGTACACACCAAGATGCGTCCAGAGATGAAGCGCATCTTAGCCCGCAGCGAATTTACGAATAAGGTGGTTACAATTTCCACGTTCGGACAGTTTAGAAGCATTTCGAGCAACGGATTCTAATCCCTGACATTAAATTTATTGATTTGTGCGAGGCCGCGTTTCCGGGTTCAATGCTTCAAAACGAGGTCCATCAAAATGCTTAAAATAACGTCACGGTTAGTTCTGAGTTTCTTGATCTTTGTCGGAAGTGTGGTTTCACTGCGGGCGAAAGCTCAGATAGTCCCGGTTGCCAGTGATGAGCCGGCTGCCAATGCGCCTTTGGGAGCGGTGGATTTCGAAAACATCACGAAGCTTTTGCATGCGGGCAAGTTAGGTCCTCACATGAAGTGTGAATTAAAAGTTCGCACATCAAAAGAAGACCGTCGATTTTCAACCGGTCCAAGAATAGTGGAAGTGCTAGAAGTCGTGTTTTACCCGCGCGGTTTTTACGCAGATACCAAAGTTAAAGTTCGATTCCCCGCAGAACTTTCGACCTTTGGTTCTAAGATTGTTTCGACCCATTGGTCCGGCGCCGGCGAAGATATCAAGATCGAAGCCCACGACACGCTAGATCACTGGTTGAGGTTCATTCACGACGGAAAAGGCAACATCGTGCAATTTACGATGGGAAATAGTCTTTCGACCTATCCGTGCATGAAAAAAAATGAATGAATTAAGAATTGATTTCCGAATATGTTGGTCTATCGTAGGGCTATGTATTTTGAAACCCGAACGCCGATATTTTTGCACCTTGGATTCACCGAAAAAACATTGCCACGGTTAAAAGCGTACGTTGATCTGTTATGGTCATCCAACGAAGAGTTGAACTTGATCAGTCGTAAAATGACCTACGAAGATTTGATCGATAACCACGTCATCGACAGTCTGCTGGCGCTTTCGCATTTTCCGACCGACGTCAAGGTCGTTGCTGATTTTGGTTCTGGCGGGGGGCTGCCCGCAGTCATTTTTGCTTTGCAGTTTCCGCAAATTAAATTTCATCTTTTTGAGAAAAGTCCGCTGAAGCAAGATTTTCTGCAACTGTGCAAAAAGATCGCGCCGAACATAGAAATTTTCGGCGATATTCCGATTAAACTTCCGAACGTGGATATTATTACCGCGCGTGGTTTTAAACCACTCGATGTTATTTTAGACATGAGCCGAGAGTTTTATAAATCCAAACACCGGTACTTTTTATTGAAAGCCCGTCGCGAAAAGATCGACGAAGAGCTCGCGCTGACTCAGAAAAAATTCAAAGACGTTAATATCTCGATCGTTCCGTTAAAATCTCCAGTACTGGAAGTGGAGCGCCACCTCGTGGTCATCTCGTAAGGAGCCCAACATGCCGAACGCCTTAGCCCCCGAACTGCGCCATCTAGTGAAAGAATCCGTGGCCCTGTTTGGCCAAGTTTTAAAGTCTAAATTAGGTGCCTCGGCCTATCGGCGAATCGAAAAAACCAGGAAGGCGATGACGACCTTAAGGCGCAGTTCCCTCGCTGCCGAAATCAAAGCTCTAGAGCAACAGTTTAAGCTTCTGGAAAAATTATCCGCAAAAGATCAGTTCGCCTTCGCGCAGAGTTTTGCACTTATGCTGGAGCTGATGAATACCTGTGAAAATGCCTACCGAAGTAAACAGATCAAAAACAAAATCCACGCAGGTTCGTTGAGCGCGAAGCGAGAAACCGCTTCGGGTGTTCCGAATTCGGTCGTCTACGTCTTGACCGCCCATCCGACCGAGGCCCGAGCGCCGCACAACATCTGGGTCTTTCACGAAGTGCTGAAAATCCTGACCGAAGTGCTTGAGCGCGAAAATGTCCATTTTCAAGAAAGCGAACGCGCTTCGCTTTTGCACTTATTCGAAATCGCCTGGAATACATCGATGGTCCGCACAAAAAAGCCGCAGGTGCGGGATGAGGCAGAGCATATTTATTCGACTCTTCTTCGTGAAGAAACTTTGCGTCCGCTGCTGCGTGCTCGTTCGGAACTTGCGCCCATTTTCGTGCGCAGTTGGGTGGGCGGCGACAAGGACGGGCATCCTGGGGTTAATGAAAAAGTATTTTTAGAAAGTCTTCAGCTTTCGCGCCAAAAGATTCGTCAGTTTATTTCGGCACGATTGCGGGCCGTC
>JACMRP010000294.1 GCA_014376325.1 Pseudobdellovibrionaceae bacterium | reverse complement strand
TTCTTAAAGCTTAAGTATCCGTCCATCTCTTCCGTCGTCTCTTTCATCGCGGCAGAATTAATTTTAGCAGTGACTAAAACTTTCTTTGATTCGCCGGCCGCGAGGGTGACTTCGCTCACCGAAATTTGTACCGATGCAGAGCCTTTCCATTCTGGCTTTAATGTCAGACTTTCTGCAGAGATATTCTTGATCGTTAGTTCTTGAGTCAAAGTTTTCGAAGATTCTAAATCTGTGATACCAAAAGATAATGCCGCAGGCGTCGTCACGATCTTAGTTTCGAGGGACTCTGCCACCTGCACACGGCCGGCACCCTGACGGCTGACGGTGTACTGTTTTTTGTCTTTATCGCCGATCAACTTTCCGTGTCCCATCAAAACCGATTTCAATTCGGCCGTATTAGCCGTTGCGAATTTCTGTTTTAGCAAAGCCATGACGCCCGCGATGTGTGGACCCGCCATCGAAGTACCGGACATTTGCACGCCCTTTTCGCCGCCACCGATATCTGCGGAAATGATGTTAGAACCGGGAGCAGAAATCTCTGGCTTGATCAGTCCATCTTCAGAACGTGGTCCCCGAGAAGAAAACGGTGACATCGTGTCTGCCATCCAAGGTTTTTCAACTCGCTCGGTCGGCTTTAAATCAACAGTCACTTTTTCGGTCGCGAGCTTTGCTTTGATCGCATCGCCAACACTTTTTGCAACCATCACTGCCGGAATATCAAATTTGCCTTCGCCGCCCATACCGATTGGATCTTCGTCCGAGTTATTCGCAACGACCACCGCGATCGCGCCCGCTTTTTGCGCGCGTCCGATTTTTTCTGTAAACGTCACTTTGCCACGATCGATCAAGGCCACTTTACCCGCGATTTGTGCTGCCTGAGTTGCATCGAAGTCCGCGTCCGCAAGGCCAACCGCGATGACTTCACCTTTCAATTCTGGAATCCTCGAGAGTTCTTTCGTGATCGAGGCTTCAACGATTTCTGCCTTCAGCGCTTCGGCACCTAATTGAAAAACGACTGTCGGGAACTGAATATTCTGTGTTTGATTATCGATGCTGGAAGCAACCGAGATCGCTTCGTCCGAAGTCGAAGGAGAGCCCACGATGTAGGACTTATCACCAGAGTTACCGGCAGACGCTACGACAACGGTGCCGCCACGAACTAAGTTACGGACCGCGTGGGCGTACATTAAATGCGGATTTCCGAAACCGCTGCCCAAAGATAAATTCACGACGTCCAATTGCTGAGTGAATGAAAGATCGCCCGTGGGATCGGCCGCGTATTCTAAAGCCGCAATCACGATTTCGTCGTTGGTCGAACCTTTCGCGCCAAAAACTTTGATCGCGTAAAGTTCGGCCGCTGGCGCAACCCCGCTATAGGTGTTAACGCCGTCGCCAATGCCCGCGATGGTTCCGGCAACATGAGTTCCGTGACCGGCTTCATCGATCGGGTTTACGTCCGGAGTGGGAATGTGTTTTGCGAATATCGCAGAGGCCGAATCGTAGTCCGTGCCGACCAAGTCAATTCCACCCACGACTTTTTTGTTTGGAAAACCCGCATTCGCAACGGAAGGAACAACGGCCTTGAAGGCCTCTGCAGTGCCTTCGCCCAAAAGCATTTTGTGAGTATAATCGATTCCGGTATCGATCACGCCAACACGCATGCCTTCGCCGTGAATATTCTGCGCGTAAGCCGCATCCGCACCGATAAAGTTCACGGAAGTGTGTTCGCCGACTGCGCCCATTTTAGGTGCGTCTGCCGCTTTCGGGCGAGCGAACGAAGTGGAGCGCTCCGACAAAGTCACATTCGGCAGTGCCTTGATTTTGTCCAAAGTCCCTGGGGGAGCCACGATCGCAAGACCGTTTAAGACGAGTTTGTATTTTAAGATGACTTTAATGTCCGGAGAAATCTTTTGCAGCTCAAGAATGGTCGCAGCTTGCTCTTCTTGAATCGCCTTCAACAACTCTTGATCGATGACGAGCTTACCGTCTTTGCGTTCCGCGGTTTCGAGGAGGGCTTGATTTTTTAATTTTAAAACCGAAATCGAAGCATCGTTCGACTGCGAGCGGTTCGAGTAAATAGCGTCTGTAAAACCGAATTTAGAAAATTCGTTGGGCGTGTTGTGCACATTCTGACAAGCCGAAAGAACAAGCGCCGAACTTAATAACGAAATAAAACTCTTCACAAAAACCCCCTCAAAAGAAACCGCCGGTGGGATGAGTGCCGTAGTGACACCGCACACTGGCGACTTCCCTCTATATCTCAAAATGCATGCCGAAAGTATTCGGTGTCATTTCAGACCGGTTTTAATGAAGGTCCGCGTTAGAAACGGATGCGCAGACCCACGCCCGCATCGACATCGGCAGCCATGCGTGGCGCGACATCAAGAATCAGTGCGAGTTCGCCAAAGATTTCTAGATTTGGATTCGTGATGTTTAAATGCGCCCCAATAGAGCCGCGCGGTCCAATGGAAACTTCGCTGATATCATCTCTCTTATAGCTAATTACGCGGCCGCCGAGTCCGTAATACATTGCGAGCGGACCTTGTTCTGTATGCCAAGATCTTGCGTTGTCCCAAAGATAATCTCCATGAAACTGCAGCCCGCCGTAGCGCCCGGCGGAGTAAGCGAGTGCGCCGTCGATCGCATTCACATCATCGAGCTTCATCTTCACCGACAAACCCGTCGGATCACCCAAAATGACACCGACTGCGTAGTTCTCCGCGCGAGCCATAACAGAAACTAATAACACCGATAAAACAATCCAAGCCTTCATGACATCTCCTTTTACAATTGCCGTTTGATTTTACTCACGAGATCCATCGCTTGTTCAATCTTTAAAAAATATGTGAATGAAAAATAAAGAATTCCGTAAAGCGAAAGCACCAGCGCCGCCGATAAAATCACGTGCGCCTGGGCAGGCAGAACCATGCGGAAACCGTACGCAATCACCGCGCTAACAATGGCCGCAGCCCATAACTTTGCCTGAAAACTGAGCGGCAAACCCGTCTTCCCTATCTTTTGATTTAATCTGCGGCGGAGCAAATAAAACTCGATCCACCCGGCAATCCCCGCAGATGCGGTCAAACCAACGGTGCCCCACTTTGCATCGATACCGATCCAGCCGGGAATATAAAACGCGAACAGGATTCCCAAAACCGTGGTGAAGAAAATCCGCACGAAGGCATACTTCAGCGGTGTCTTCGGTTCTTGCACGGAATAAAATGCCGACGAGTACAATCGACCCAGCGTGCTCGCAAGCAGTCCGACCGTCGCGCCCGCAAGCACCGACCAGACATACACGGTACTGGCTCGGTCAAATTCACCGGTCTGAAAGACCGCGCCGACAATCAAGTCCCCCAGAAGTAAAAACGCGATCACCGAGGGCACGATAAAAAACGCAATCTGCGCAAGTCCCCGGTCTAACCGCTGCCGCAAATACTGCTGAATCTCTTCCGGAGTTCCCACCGCCTGCGACATCGAAGACAGTTCCACCGCCGACACGCTCATGCCAAACAAACTGATCGGCAGCAAATACAAAGTCTGCGCGTACGCGAGTGCGGAGACCGCTCCGGTCGGCAGAAGGCTCGCCAGCACGTTGTCGATATAGGCGCTGACCTGCACCACTCCACGAGAAAAAACCACCGGCACAAAATTCTTCAGGACTGAACGCACGTGGGAAGACTGCAAACTAAGACTTGGATAGATTTTTTTGCCGAGCCGTAAAGCGAAAGGCAACTGCACAATAAATTGCAAAAAGCTTCCGGCGACAAGTCCGTAAGAAGTCGTGATGGCGAGTTCAAACTGCGCCTGACGTGGACCCCAAACTAAAATCGTCACGATGATCGCCAAGTTCCAAATGACCGGTGCTACGTAAGACAAAAAGAATTTTTTATGAGAATTTAAAATCCCCAAGCACCACGCCGACATGACTAAAAATCCCGTTCCCGGAAACAAGATTTGCACGATCCGAATGGTCAGTTCTTTTTTCTCGCCCTGAAATCCTGGAGCGATCAGCGCAATTAAAAAAGGCGTTGCAAAAACACCAAGCAAAACCAATACGGACGTGACCAAAAATAACAAACTGCCAACGACCGAAGCGACCTTTGCGGCATCTTCGTCATGTTTTTTTGCGAGCAACTGGGCATATACGGGGATAAAGCTTGCAGACAGTACGCCTTCGCCAAAAAGATTCTGCAGAAAGTTGGGAATTTTAAGCGCGGCTTTAAACGCGTCACCGGCATCGGAGTTCCCAAAGTAGTGGGCAAACACCCGTTCCCTGATCAGTCCCGCAATTCGACTTAAAAAGATCCCTAAACCCACCAAGAAGGCGTGTTTCTTCATACCTCTTCTGCCTCGCTCTTATCTTGTTCTTCTTCAGATTCATTCAACTGTAAAAGAACTCGCTCGGCAAGAACTCTGTTGAAGCCTTTCAGCTTCGCGATCTCTTCGGGATCGGCCTCTTTCAATTCTTGAACGCCGCTGAACCGAGTCAGCAAAACACGCTTGCGCTTTTCGCCTAGGCCTACGACAAAATCCAATTCGCTTTCGATGCTGGTCGCTTCACGCAATTTACGATGATAGGTAATCGCGAATCGATGGGCCTCGTCGCGGATGCCCACGAGAATGTGCAACGCTTCAGAATTTGAACGGAAGGTGATCGGATTCTGACGTCCCGGCAAGAAGAACCTTTCTTCGGAGCTATTCACTTCGGATGCCTGAAAATCAGATTCGGTCCGCGCCTTCGCGAGCCCCACGACCGGAATATCTTTGCGCCCAATCTCTTCAAGGATCCGCACGGCTTGGGACAGTTGTCCCTTGCCACCGTCGACGACCACCAAATGCGGGTCTTCGTATTCGGTGTGTTTAAATCTGCGGCTGATGACTTCGTACATCGAAGCAGAGTCATTGCTGCCTTCGACCGTCCGGATTTTGTAACGTCGGTAGTTGTCCTTGCTCGGAACTCCATCTTCAAACACAACTTGCGAAGCCACGGTTTCGGATCCCTGAAAGTTAGAAATATCGTAACACTCGATCCGAGTCGGTCTGACGGGCAAGTTGAACTTATCTTTGAT
>JACMRP010000293.1 GCA_014376325.1 Pseudobdellovibrionaceae bacterium | reverse complement strand
GCGGCGGTCGTAAAAGTGCTAAGTCCAAGCAGAACCTGTTCGCCTAATATTTGGCTTGCGCCGACCTGGAACATATCGACGTTTTTTTTATTTCTGGTCAGGCAAAGATTCACCGCGCCTGACTGAATCAGGTACACGTTCAGAATTTTATCGCCTTCGTTGTAAAGTAGCTCGCCCTTTTTTAAGGTCTTCATTGACATGAGTGGACTCCCGGTATGCCTCACTTATCGGAGTAGAATGGGGGAGTCTGAAATCAGAAAGCGTCGTCCAAAGTCTAGTTTCTGGTAACGGATTTGCCCTTTAAGAAGTGAGCGACGCGCGTGCCGTTCGGCAGCAGTGGCAACGGATCGATCGGACCGCGGTCTTTGCGAATTTCGAAGTGCAAATGGACTCCGGTCGCGCGTCCGGTGCGGCCCATGGCGCCGACGATCTGGCCTTGAGTGACCTTTTCACCTTCTTGAACTAAAATCTTTTCCATATGGGCGTAGAGAGTAGCCCAGCCATTGCCGGATTCGATCATGATCATCTTGCCGTATCCGCGAAATTCGCGGCCGGTGTAAATCACGGTTCCGCCCTGAGCGGCCAAAATCGGCGTATTCTTTTTCGAAGCGAGGTCGATGCCTAAATGCGGACGGCGCTTATTCGGCAAATACCCACGGGTCATGCGCGCGTCGTCCACGGGCCAATCAAACAAATCCGTTTTGTCGACGAAATGGATTTTCTTCGCATCGGTCGCCAGCGACTTTTGTTCGCTCGCGCGGAAGTCGGGCGTGCTGAGCGGCGGAGCCTGGGTCAGCTCTCTAGACAGTTCTCGAGAAAGTGGAGTATGGTAAGTCGCGCAAGACGACACGGCCGTGATCGAGATCAGGGCGCAAACCAGCCTTTGGATGAGGGATGGGGTCTGTTTTGACATGAGGTAAGCATAACCCAATCGGGACCATGCTCCAAAAATAAACGACCATTTCACGACGTCCGTCGTCACAAAACTAGCTGAACTTATAGGCAGAACCCGACTTTGGACTGTGCTTTGGCGACAATAAAATCGTTCAACGTCAGACCGAAGGTTTGCTCACACGTCAGACCGAAGGTCTGCTCACACATAAATCGGATGTTTTTTGCAGAGGTCACGGACTTCGTTTTTGATTTTGGATTTGAGGGCCGCATCTTCTGGATTGTTTAAAACTTGCGCAATCCATTTTGCGACTTGTCTCATGTCGCCGGCGCCCATGCCCCGAGTTGTCAGTGCCGGCGTTCCGATGCGAACTCCGCTTGTAACAAACGGTGAGCGCTTTTCGTTCGGGACCGTATTTTTGTTCACCGTAATCCCGGCCTCGTCCAAAGAATTTTCTGCAAGCTTACCCGTGATCTCTCGGTCGCTGAGGTCGACAAGGATCAGGTGATTGTCGGTCCCGCCGGTGACCAGTTTAAATCCTTGGCTCATCATTTCTTCGGCGAGGGTTTTTGCGTTCGTGACGACGTTATCGATGTAAGTTTTAAATTCTGGTTTGAGTGCTTCGCCAAAGGCCACGGCTTTACCCGCGATGACGTGTTCCAGCGGTCCGCCCTGAATGCCCGGGAATATTTTTGAATTGATTGTTTTGATTTTATCTTCCGAACATAAAATCATGCCGCCACGGGGACCGCGCAATGTTTTGTGCGTCGTCGTCGTGATATAATCTGCAAAACCCACAGGAGTTGCGTGAGCGCCCGTAGCAACTAGTCCCGCGAAGTGGGCCATGTCGACCATCAACGCCGCGCCGACGTCGTCCGCGATCTCTTTGAATTTCGCAAAGTCTAATGAGCGGGGATAAGCGCTATAGCCCGCGATGATCAGTTTTGGTTTTACTTCGCGCGCAGTTTTCAAAATTGTATCGTAATTTAATCGCCCGGTATCTGGATCTAACTTGTAAGAAGTTGCGTTGAATAAAAATCCGCTAAAGTTCACCGGAGATCCGTGGGTCAAGTGACCGCCGTGCGAAAGATCCATTCCCAAGACGGTGTCGCCGGCCTTCATGCAGGCTAGGTACACGCCCATATTTGCCTGCGAACCAGAGTGCGGTTGTACGTTCGCTGCTCCGACTCCAAAAAGTTTTTTTGCGCGATCGATCGCTTGTTGCTCGATCAAATCAACAACGTGGCAACCACCGTAGTAACGTTTGTTCGGATAACCTTCGGCGTATTTATTTGTTAAACAACTGCCTTGCGCTTCCATGACGGCTTGCGAGGTGTAATTTTCGGAAGCGATCATCTCTAAACCGAACTCTTGGCGTTCTTGTTCTTCAGCGATGTATTTTGCGATTTCTGGATCGGCTTCACGAAGGTTCGGCATAATGGGCTCCTCGAAAGGTAGTAATGCCCACATATTAGTTACTTCAGAGCGATTTTTGCAACTCTTTGTGAGTGACGTCCGCCTTCGAACGCGGAGCCTAAAAACGTAGTTAATATTTTTTGCGCGATTTCCGGAGTGACGTCTCTAGAGCCCAAGCACAAAACATTCGCGTTATTGTGGTTGCGCGATAATTTTGCGACGTCTTCGTTCCAGCAGAGGGCCGCACGAATTTGCGGGTATTTATTTGCCGCGATCGCCATTCCCTGACCGGAACCGCAAATCAGTATTCCGCAGATGCCAGAATTAAAAGCATCTTCGGTTATAGGGTCGCGGCCGGTTAGTTCAATCAACTTAGCGCAAAGTTTTTTAGCGTAGTCCGGATAGTCGACCGAGTCCGCGTTTGCGGGTCCCAGATCCTCCCACGGAAGATCCGGATTGTTTTTAATGAACTGTTGTTTCAAATCGTAGGCGGCGTGGTCCGAAGCAATTAAAATTTTCTTCATCACGTTCCTTTTTTTACAACTTAGAAAACACCATGCATGCGTTCGTGCCGCCGAAGCCAAAGCTGTTATTCATAACGTTCGTTAACTTACCCGAGCGGGCTTCGTTCGGAACGTAATCTAGAATACAGTCAGGGCTAGCGCTGACAAGGTTGATGGTCGGTGGTGCAATCTGATCGACCAAGGCCATAACACAAAATGCGCCTTCGATTGCGCCAGCAGCGCCCAAGGCGTGTCCGGTCATGCTCTTGGTTGAAGACACCCAAATGTTTTTAGCGTGATCGCCAGCCAAGCGTTGGATCGCCTGCGACTCTAATCCATCGCCCATCGGGGTGCTGGTTCCGTGCGCGTTGACGTACTGAATGTCCGATGGTTTTAATCCGGCATCTTTTAACGCCATGGTCATCGCCGCAAATCCGCCAGCGCCTTCCGGTGCCGGTGACGTCATGTGGTAAGCGTCCGCGGAAAGTCCGTACCCGGTGATTTCGCACAGGATGTTCGCACCACGGGCTTCGGCATGTTCTAAGGATTCCAAAATCATGATCGAAGAACCTTCTGCAAGGACAAAACCGTCACGGTCTTTGTCCCACGGTCGGCTCGCACGTTCGGGATCGTCGTTTCGGGTCGAGAGCGCACGCATGGATGCGAAGCCGCCCACAGCCATCGGGCAGACGGTGGATTCTGCACCACCGGCAACCATGACATCCATCCATCCATTGCGTATATAGTTCACGGCTTCGCCAATCGCGTGAACGCCAGAGGCACAAGCAGAAGTGACAGAGTAGTTAGGACCTTTTAAACCGTGAGCGATACTGACCTGACCTGCGGCCAAATTAGTAATCACCATCGGGATAAAAAATGGACTGATGCGTCCCGGTCCTTTTTCGAGCAGCCGGCTGTGTTGTTCTTCGATGCCGGGCAGTCCGCCCATACCAACACCAATGATACAACCAGCGCGGTCGCCAATTTCAGAAGTGATTTCGAGTTTCGACATATCCAAAGCCATCTTCGTTGCAGCCATGGAATATTGAATAAAGAGGTCCATTTTCTTAAGTTCTTTTTTATCGATGTAAGAAGAGGGATCGAAGTTTTTGACTTCGCCCGCAAACGTCACATCGTAGCCGGTTGTATCGAAGTGGGTGATCTTAGCAATGCCAGATTTCCCTTTCTTCGCGTTCTCCCAGCTTTCTTGAATGCTTAAGCCAAGCGGAGTGACGGCACCGAGGCCGGTCACAACCACACGTTTTTGTGCTTTGGGTGGACGTTCAAATCGTGAGCCCGTAGTCATGCCCATAGTGGCCTACGTTTTACCTTTTTTAGTCAGGTAAGAAGCAACGTCTTGAACAGTTTTGAGCTTTTCAGCATCTTCATCTGGGATTTCAAGATCGAACTCTTCTTCCATCGCCATAACAAGTTCAACGATATCAAGGCTGTCAGCGCCTAAGTCATCGATGAAAGAAGCTTCTGGTTTAACTTTATCTGGGTCTACACCAAGTTGTTCTACGATGATGTCTTTGACCTTTGGGTTGATTTCCATGCTTTATATCTCCTGTAAAATTGGTTAATTAATTCATGAACAGGCCACCATTAACGCTCATGGTGTGGCCTGTAATATATTTTGATTCATCACTTAATAAAAATCGGACCGCGTTCGCAACGTCGACACCTTCACCGATGGAATTCATCGGGATCTTCGACAGAATTTTTGCTCTGGTATCATCGTTCAAACCGTGGGTCATTTCGGTCGAAATAAAACCGGGCGCGACGCAATTTACGCGTACGTTTCTAGAAGCGATCTCTTGTGCGACCGACTTGCTGAAGGCTTCTGTGCCGGCTTTCGAAGCTGCATAGTTCGCCTGACCCGCATTGCCGGTTTGGCCGATCACGCTGGTAATATTGACGATAGAACCTTGGCGGGCCTTCATCATGATTTTGGTCAAAGCCTTCGTCATCAAAAAGGTTCCGCGTAAATTTGTATTCATCACGGAATCAAAATCTTGCGCTTTCATACGCAACAGCAGCTGGTCTTTCGTGATTCCGGCATTGTTCACGAGACCATCGATCTCTGTCCATTTTTGCGAAATTTGTTCGATGGCTTGGCTGACGCTTTGTTCGGAAGCAACGTCCAACTTTAAGTAGAAGTGCCCTTCGCCCGGAAGCGATTTTGCCACTTCGGCCGCAGCGTCTTCACGGGAGGAGAAAGTAAAACAAACTTGAGCGCCCTCTTCAGCCAAAAGTCGCACGATAGAAGCACCGATGCCACGGCTTCCGCCGGTCACGATAATTTTCTTTCCATGCAGAGACTTCATCAAGATTCCTTTAAGGTTTTAGGGCGCTAGTGCCTGCTACATTGACCGAAACATGTTTGTACATCAAGGATTTTCAGCGCGCGCGTTTTTTTGACTCGAAGCTTTCAGAAAAACTTCAATCAATTTAAGATCTTCCAGTGAATTCGTCGACAAAACTATGAATGCTTCGGGGTCGATTTTTTTAACCAATCCGGCAATGACTTTGCCTACACCGCACTCAATACAGCTAGTCTGATTTTGTGCCTTCAGAAGCTCCATGCTTTCGGTCCAACGGACCGGGGCTGAAACCTGACGAATCAGATTTTCGCGAAGAGCTTCTACTTTATTTTCCATTTGCGCCGTGAAATTCTGAACGATCTTAAATTCTGGAGAACGGAACGGGATTTCGGTCAGTACTTCCCGCATTTTTTCTTCTGCCGGCAGCATCATCTCGCAGTGAAACGGGGCAGACACATTCAAGGGAATCAGCTTTGCGCGCTTTGGCGGATCCGGAAAGATTTCTGGTTTGTAATTCGTCTTGAGCCATTCGATAGCCTGAGTGGACCCGCTGAGCACGATTTGCCCCGGGCAGTTATAATTCGCGGGCGAAAGGGGACCAAAGCCAGATTGTTGAACAACAAAATTGCACAGAAACTGCGCCTGAGCGGGATCTAGTCCCAGGGCCGCGATCATGCCGCCTTCGCCCACGGGAACTGCCGACTGCATGGCTTGGCCGCGAGTGCGCACGGCTTTCATTGCGGGGGCAAATTCCAGGACGTTCGCGGCAACGAGCGCTGAGTATTCGCCGATAGAATGTCCGGCCGCGGAAGTCACCTGAATCGGGTATTCCGAGCGCAGAATTCTTTGGGTCGCGGTTGAAACAAGTAGCAAGGCGGGCTGGGTGTTTTCTGTCAGGGCTAAATCCGATTCGCTGCCCTCGAAGCAGAGCTTCTTCATATTTTGCGACAGCGCTTCGCTGGCTTCTTCGAACATCAATTTCGCGATCGCAAAATTATCAAATAAGAAACGGCCCATTCCAGGCTGTTGACTGCCTTGACCGGGAAATAAAAGTGTCATGTTCATTTAGTACCTCATTAAAAGGCTACCGCTCGTGAGTCCAGCTCCGAAGGCGGTCAGCAGAATGGTCTGCCCACGCTGAATTTTACCAGCGTCTTTAGCAATTTGAAATGCAAGGGGAATGGAAGCGGCCGAAGTGTTGCCGGTCTCATCAACGGTGATGATGACCTTTTCTTTTGGAAAATCAAAACGATCCGCAACGGCCTCGATTATTCGCAAATTTGCTTGGTGGGGAACGATCCAGTCGACGTCCACCGCGGTCACTTTATTCGCTTCTAGCGCTTCGCCGCAAGCGGCGCTCATCACCCGAACCGCACTTTTAAAAATGTCTCGGCCCTTCATTTTGACGAACTGATTTTTGCTCGCAAGCGTGTCTTCGTTGAACGGGAAGCGCGAGCCGCCCGCAGTTAGCGTCAGCAAATCGCCGAGGCTACCATCCGCGTGGTTGTGCGAACTGATGATGACGTTTTTATCTTCGGCATGAGTTTGACTGACGATCCATGCGCCGGCGCCATCGCCGAACAGGATGCAGGTTTCGCGGTCCGTATAGTCCACGAAGCGGTGCAGGACTTCGGCGCCAACAACCAGAATATTTTTATACATTCCGGTGCGCACAAACTGGTCCGCGACGGAAAGCCCGTAGACAAAACCAGAGCAAGCGGCCGAAAGGTCGAAGGACATGATATTGCGGGCACCTAATTTATTTTGAAGTACGCACGCTGTGCTCGGCATTACTTGATCGCCAGAGACGGTGCAGACGATAATGGCATCAAGATCCGTCGGTTCAAGCCCGGCGTCCTTGAGGGCACGTTGTGCAGCTATGAGGCACAAGTCAGAGGTGGCCTGGTCTTTCGCTGCCATGTGTCGGCGTTTGATCCCGGTTCGTTCCACGATCCATTGATCGTTGGTATCCACCATCTTTTCCAAATCCGCGTTCGTGAGAACGCGTTCGGGAAGATAAGAACCTGTGCCTGAGACTCGAGATCGGTACAATCCAGCCATGGAGCAACCTTAAAAACGAAGTTAATTAGTTCTTAGCGGCGCTGATCTGTTTGCCTTTGTAGTAGTAGGCGCCATCAGATGCTTTGTTAGCACGGTGAGGACGAACAAGCTCGCCCGTTTTTTTATCAACGGCGACGGCAGCTTCACTGATTCCGTCATGGGATCTGCGCATATCGCGTTTTGAGCGGGAAGTTTTCTTTTTAGGAGTTGGCACGATTCACCTCTAGTAGTTCTAAACATTAGGAAGCCTGGTAATTTAACCAAAGATCCGCAAAAATCAACCTTAATTCAGCTTAATATTTTTAAGAGCCGCGAACGGGCTGGCTGGCTTCTCAACCGGAACCTGTTCATCGTAGCCAAAACTACGGCCACGAACGCGGATTCCGCAAACCGAGCAGTCGCCCTTTTCGTTTTCGGGACCTACCGGATTGAAGGGGGCCGCGATCGCGACGACCTCGTGTAGGTACTCGCCCATATCAAAAGCCGAGTCCTCGTATTCGGTGACGGAAGGCCCGGTCACTTCGGCTTCGGAGATGTGATTGACCTTCGCGTAGTGACCCGTGCGGTCGTCTTCGTGGCGCGGGATCAGGATCTCCTGGAATTTAGTGGCAATTTTTAATTCAAAATCAATCCCGCAACGTGAGCAGTCTTCGGGCATCGTCGTTTTCATAACGCCGCGGACTTCGAAGTCTTTTGGGTTCAAAGGCCGGATAAAAAATTCAGCCTCGAACTCGGCGTCGCCGATCAAATCTTTGAGCGGGAGGTTCAGTTCGGCGGTTTTGCGGTTGCAGGTGTAACTGCGACCCTCTTCAGGAATTTCAGAGAGATTGATTTTCATAGTGGCTGGTTCTAGCCGGACGGCGTTACAAATGCAAGGTCTAAAAGGCGTACTGGGAGCCAATCATGATGCCGAAATAAGCAATTCGCGCGCCCGAGGGGGACCGCCGTCACTCTTGGTCGTTTGCGGAGTCCAAGTCGATGCCTAAGAGCGTTTTTATTGCGAGCGCCGTCGTCGGAGATCCGTTCAGGAAGAAACGTTTTGTCGTACCTTCTAAGTACACTTGCAAGATCGGGTTCGAGGTCGGCATCTGCATATCATATGCGAAGTAAGACTGGCTGACGCCAGCTCGACTAACGGCTTCAACACTGATTTTGTAGGTAACAACGGATCCCACCGAAGTCGTCGCTTTTAGGTTAATGAGCGATGTGCTGTGATAGTC
>JACMRP010000292.1 GCA_014376325.1 Pseudobdellovibrionaceae bacterium | reverse complement strand
TCCACGGAGAGTGCATCTTTGTTTGGCACACAGACTGCTTAACCAATGAATGTGGTACTGATTGTGGAAAGAGGTTTTCAATGAAGACAGTTCTATATATTGTTGCAGGTTTTTTAACGTCGGCTTTGGTCGTCGCTTGCGGATCTAAAGATGACGGCAACGTTGCCGCACCCGGTGCTGGCGCGATCAGCGCGCAATGCCCGGTTGGTGCCACCTACCAAAATGGATATTGCATCGGCGCCAACGGCCAACAACTCAACACTGGCTCCGTCGGTTTTTACGCTGAAAACTATCGACAAAGAAACATGACAATCACGGGTGCTTACACCGAATTTTTAAGAGACGCGATGGGCGTTTGCGACCGCGAAAAATACAGCGGCGGCGGCGCTAGCTGCGCGACTTGGATTAACGGCGGTGCTTTCGACGTAGTCATTCAATCACCTACTTCAACGGCTCAGACGACAATCTTACAGGCAACTTTCCGTGCCGCTCGTAGAAATACCGGCGCAAATAGTGATTACTCGTACTCGCTTCCTTCAGGCGGCGCGCTTGCAGGGGCCCTTTTGGGTTTCCCTGTGCCGAGTTCTCCCGCAGCATATTTACCTAAACTGCAATTGAACATGACGGTATCAGTCACCAATAATTATCAAGGTTTTGAGGCGCGTGGTTACGGTGATTTTAATTCAAAAGCAAATCGCAGTTTGATTCAGATCCAAATTCCTCAAGGAAAACTTGAGGATTCTTCGCTTCCGTATCGAATTGCTTATCGCAACCAGATAATTGCGAATGGACAGTTCATTCGTTGTAACACTGCAGATTGCGGATTGAGCCAACCTGTCGGATACTAAGCGTAAGTTATGAGCTCGAATTCAGATTCCAACACATCCGACCCGAAGACACGAACCGTCCGGTGCCCACAATGTGGGCGCCCGGCAGTGTTCGCACCCGAAAATAAATTTCGTCCTTTCTGTTCCGAGCGATGCAAGTTGATCGATCTTGGCCAGTGGGCCGATGAATCTTTCCGCATTCCTGTCGAGAAAAATCCGTCTGCAAGTGAAGATGAAATCCCCGAAGAAGACGGCGAGAATTATTAGATTCCAACGACAGCTCGCGTTTTCGTCTTGACGAAATTTTGTTTTTAGCTTTTCATTGGGCCTTCAGAGGATGAACAACTTTTGACACAATGAGGAGTCAAACACATGAACAAAGCTCAACTGATCGAAAAAATCGCGACCGAATCTAACGTTTCTAAAGCACAAGCAGAAGCAATTCTGGATTGCACTATCGAAACCATCAAAAAAACCGTTAAAAAAGGTGATGATGTTAAATTGGTAGGTTTCGGCACTTTCACAAAAGCGAAACGCA
This sequence comes from Pseudobdellovibrionaceae bacterium, assembly GCA_014376325.1. Next base: position 7,389 of record JACMRP010000292.1, on the reverse strand, counting down.
AAGCTCGCACTGGTCGCAACCCACAGACTGGTAAAGCGATCAAAATCCCTGCTTCTTGGGCGCCTAAATTCCGCGCTGGAGCAGAATTCAAATCAATGGTTAAGTAGTCGATACTTAATTTTTGACGGAAAAAGGACCACTTCAAGTGGTCCTTTTTTTTTGTTCGAAACCGGTCTATGCTGTCGCAAGCGAGGAATCCATCATGAAAAGAATCGGCGTGTTCACCTCAGGCGGAGATGCTCCAGGAATGAATGCTGCTATTAGAGCAGTCGTTCGCATGGGCATTTCTAAAAAACTCGAAGTCTTCGGTATCTATCAAGGATACACCGGAATGATCGAGTCGAAATTTCAACAACTACAGGTGCGCGATGTTGCAAACATCATTCAGCGAGGCGGCACCGTCTTAAAAACCGGACGCTCTACGGAGTTCATGAAACCGGAAGTCCGCAAAAAAGCCGCAGAAAATTTGCGGGCGGCGGGCATCGAAGGCATCGTCTGCATTGGTGGCGACGGATCTTTCCGTGGCGCCCACGCACTTTTTACCGAACAAAAAATTCCGATCATTGGAGTTCCGGGGACGATCGACAATGACATTTTTGGAACTGATGACACCATCGGTTTCGACACGGCCGTGAACACCGCACTGGATGCGATCGATAAGATTCGCGATACGGCGGCAAGTCACGATCGGTTGTTTATCGTCGAAGTGATGGGACGAAATTCCGGACATATCGCTTCTCACGTGGGCCTTGCTGGCGGTGCTGAAGAGATCTTTACTCCCGACGCAAATACGACGGTCGAAAAAGCGGTCGCCCGCATTCACGAATCTATCCAGCGCGGCAAAACGAGTTCCATCATCATTGCGGCCGAAGGGCAGAAGCCTGGCAGGGCTTACGATCTGGCCGAAGCGATTCGTAAAAAATCTGGCTTAGACGCTAAGGTCTGTATCCTGGGACATTTACAGCGTGGGGGCAGTCCCACCGCGAACGATCGTATTCTTGCTTCACGGATGGGCGCCGCGGCGGTTGAACTTTTGCTTCAAAATCAATCAGACGTAATGGTCGGCATTGAAGGTCCAAAACTTGTAACGGTCCCGCTCGAAATTGCGGTCACTTCAGAGAAGAAAACTTCGCTGGAATTGATCGGTTTAGCCAATGCTTTGTCTATCTGAATTGCGTTGACCTCACGGCCTGTGATTGCAATATTCCACTCTGTATCCACGCCATCACAGGAGCTCTCATGAAAAATGTTTTGAATAAAGTGTTACTGACGCTTTTAGTTCTCCCGCTACTTGCAGCCTGCACGAAAAAAACGGACGAAATCCTGATCGGAGAGTTCGGGTCATTGAGCGGAGAATCTGCCACCTTTGGTCTTTCGACCAACAAAGGTTTGCGTATGGCTTTTGACGAAATCAACGCGGCCGGCGGAATCAACGGCAAAAAAGTAAAATTAATCACCATCGACGACCAAAGCAAAAGCGACGAAGCCGCAAGTGCCGTCACCCGTTTGATCACGCAAGATAAAGTGATCGCGATCATCGGCGAAGTTGCGAGCAGCCGCTCGATGGCCGCAGCCCCGATCGCACAAAAGTACCAAATCCCGATGATCACGCACGCATCAACAAATCCTGAAGTGACTAAAAAAGGGGATTACATCTTCCGCACTTGCTTCATTGACCCGTTCCAAGGTTTTGTCGGAGCAAAATTCGCAATGCAGACTCTGAAAGCTAAAAAAGTTGCCGTCCTTCGTGACGTAAAATCAGATTACTCTGTTGGTTTAGCGGACGTGTTCGTTGCCGAATTCAAAAAAATGGGCGGCGAAATTGTTGCCGATCTCAGCTACCAAGAAAAAGACATCGACTTCAAAGCACAGCTCACGCAAATCCGCTCTAAAAATCCGGACGCGCTTTATATTCCTGGTTATTACGGCGAAGTGGGCCTGATCGCATTGCAAGCCCGTCAATTGGGGATTAAGGCTCCCTTACTTGGCGGCGACGGCTGGGACTCTGCCCGTTTGAACGAGATCGGTAAAGATGCGATCAACGGCGGTTATTACTCAAATCACTACACGACCGAATCAACAGACCCTTTGGTCATAGATTTTCTGAAAAAGTTCAAAGAAAAATACAAAGAGACGCCTGACGCGATGGCGGCCCTGGGTTACGACGCGGCAAAAATTTTGGCGGCAGCTATCGGGCGAACAAAAGAACTGACTTCAAAAAACATTCGCGACGAAATCGCTAAAACAACGGACTTTCCGGGCGTGACTGGTAAAACCACGATCAATGCGGAACGCAACGCCGTCAAAAGCGCGGTCATGGTTCAAGTTCAGGGTGCCGAACGTAAATTCGTTTCAACCGTAGCTCCATAAATTCATGCAGGATTTTATTCAGCACACCATCAATGGTCTGAGCCTCGGCAGTATTTATGCCTTGATCGCGCTCGGCTATACGATGGTGTACGGAATCCTGCAGATGATTAATTTCGCTCACGCCGACGTTTACATGGTCGGCGCCTTTACCGCGTATTATGTTGCGAAGTGGACGGGTCTTGATAATTCTCCGGGCATCGGCACTTTGGCTTTGCTGCTAGTGTCGGCCATGATCGTTTGCAGTATTTTGGGCTTGTTGATTGAACGCTTCGCTTACCGGCCCCTGCGAAACGCACCGAAGTTGAATGTTTTGATCACCGCGATCGGCGTTAGTCTGTTTTTGGAATTCGCGGGACAGGTGGTGTTCGGTGCGGATCCAAAAGTCTTTCCAGAAATTTTAAATGATTTTGTCATCGTCAGTTTTGGCGGCATCGACTTAAAATCTTCCGACGTGACGGTTTTAATTGTCAGCGTGATCGCGATGACCGTGCTTAATTTTATTATTCAAAAAACAAAAATGGGACGCGCCATGCGTGCGGTCAGTACGAACGCTTCGGTCGCTTCGATGTTAGGTGTAAATACCAATCGCGTGATTTCATTTACGTTTATCGTGGGTTCTTCGTTGGCAGCGGTCGGTAGTATTTTAGTCGGCATGAAATACCCTAAGATTGACCCGCTCATGGGAATGATGATTGGCTTGAAGGCCTTCGTCGCGGCGGTTCTTGGAGGGATTGGAAGTATTCCCGGCGCCGTCGTTGGCGCACTCATCATGGGCCTTTCGGAAGAAATGGTCGTTGGATATCTGTCCAGCACTTATCGCGATGCTTTGGCCTTCGGAATTCTGATTATAATTTTGATCTTTAAACCGACCGGTTTGTTCGGAAAATCCTCGGTGGAGAAAGTCTGATGATCAAAGCTTTCAAAGTTCCAGTATTGAGCCTGATCGCGCTATTCATTTTAGGATTGGTTTTGGATTTCGGAGTGAACGGCTACATTCAGTTGATCTCTCTGTTCGTGATCGTGAACGCGATCCTGGCCATGAGTTTAAATTTGGTCAATGGTTACACCGGTCAGTTTTCTTTGGGCCACGCGGGCTTCATGGCAATCGGCGCTTACACCACCGCGTTTGCAAGCACGCACTGGGATTTTTTCTCCGGCCCCTATGGCCTAGTTGGAATTTTTGCCGCAACGATCGTTGGTGGATTATTCGCGGCATTCGCGGGATATCTCGTGGGACTGCCTTCGCTACGCCTAAAGGGCGACTACCTAGCGATCGTGACATTAGGGTTTGGCGAAATCATCCGCGTTGCTTTGCTGAATATGGATTTTATTGGTGGTGCCCGCGGAATCTCTGGCATCCCATCATTGCCTAACTTTTTGATTAGTTTTATTTACGCCTGCTTTTGGGCGGTCATTTGTTTTTTCGTAGTGTGGCGCTTGGTTCGCAGCAGTCACGGTCGGGGCTTTTTAAGTGTCCGCGAAGACGAAGTCGCAGCCGAAGCGATGGGAATCAACACCACCAAAATGAAAGTCCGTGCGTTTGTACTTTCTAGTTTTTTTGCGGGCGTCGCCGGCGCGATATACGCTCACGTCACAAATTTTATTAGTCCTTCGTCGTTTACTTTCTTAATGAGCGTGAACGCCGTCATCATGGTCGTCCTGGGCGGCATGGGCAGCATGTCGGGATCAATCACCGCGGCGATTTTTATCACGATCATGCCCGAGGCCCTTCGGTCTTTACAGCAAATCACCGGCGTCGATCTCCGCATGGTCATTTACGCATTGCTGTTAATCATCATCATGATTTGGAAACCGAAAGGTCTTTTCGGCGATCGCGAAATCACCGATATCTGGAGAAAATATGTCCGCAAATCTGCTTGAGGTTAAAAATTTAACCATGCGGTTTGGCGGTCTGAAGGCCGTGGACGCTCTTTCGTTCGCAATTCCGGAAGGTCAGCTCGCGGGTTTGATCGGTCCGAATGGTGCGGGCAAGACGACGGTGTTTAATATGCTGACCGGTGTTTACCGCCCGACCAGCGGCGAGGTTCTGCTGGGCGGACGAAATCTTTGCGGCATGAAACCCTACGAAATATCTCATTTAGGCATGACCCGCACTTTTCAAAATATTCGTCTGTTCAAGGGACTCAGCGTGCTCGAGAACGTGCTGATCGCGACTCACCAGCACGTCACCTACGGATTCGTGGATGCGGTGATGCTGACGAAAAAATTCCGAACGCAAGAAAGCGCCATGCTCGACAAAGCGATGAGCTTGCTCAAAATTTTCCACTTAGAAAACAAAGCTCACGAATTAGCATCGTCTTTACCGTACGGCGAGCAACGAAAACTCGAAATCGTTCGCGCGATGGCGACCGATCCGAAATTAATTCTGCTGGATGAGCCCGCAGCCGGCATGAACCATTCCGAAACTCATCACCTAATGGACACGATCGCGAAGATTCGTCAGGATTTTAAACTGACCATTCTGTTGATCGAGCACGACATGAAGCTTGTCATGGGAATCTGCGAAAACATCACGGTCATCGATCACGGCGTTAAGATCGAAGAGGGTCCGGCCGTGAAGATCCAGAATTCTGAAAAAGTGATTCAGGCCTACCTCGGGGTGGACGCATGAGCGCGACTCAAAAATTACTTCTTTCGGTCCGAGGCTTGCAAGTTTATTACGGAGCTATCCATGCTTTGAAGGGCATCGATTTCGATGTTTTTGAGGGTGAAATCGTCTCTTTAATCGGCAGCAACGGTGCGGGCAAAACAACAACTCTGCGTGCAATTTCGGGTCTGGCCGATGCACGTGGCGAGATCTTGATGAATGGTCAGTCCTTATTGAAGGTGCCCGCTCACGAACGGGTTCTTCACGGTATTGCGCAATCGCCTGAGGGCCGCGGCATTTTTCCGAACTTGACGGTGCTGGAGAACCTGCAAATGGGTGCCTACTCGCGCAAAGACAAGGGCATCCAAAAAGACTTAGAACATTGTTACGAGCTGTTTCCGCGAATGAAGGAACGTCTAACCCAAGTTGCCGGCACTTTATCCGGCGGTGAACAACAGATGCTCGCGATTTCTCGCGCGCTGATGTGCAAACCGAGTTTGTTGTTGCTGGACGAACCATCTTTGGGACTTGCGCCAAAGATCGTTTCGCAGATTTTCGAAATCATCAAAAAACTGAACGCGGACGGCATGACAATTTTATTAGTTGAACAGAACGCGAACCAAGCGTTAAAAATCGCGCATCGTGCTTACGTTTTGGAAACCGGCCTGATCAGTTTATCGGGCACGGGCCCAGACTTGCTCAGCAACGACAAGGTCCGACAAAGCTATCTGGGAATTTAATTTACGCGAAGCTTCCCGGATTCCAGACTTTTCTAAATTAGCATCTTCGCCATCGGGCCAATGCGAATATCCGGATCTTCATTCGCCGCACTCAGGATTACGTCCACTTTCGGAAAGTACCGAACCGTGATCATTTCGTCTAGATCCGCGCAGTGTTGAGGATTGGACGTCACCGAATGCCGACGGCACATCACCGGACGGTCTTCGTATATGCTACAGGCTTCGTCCGCACCCAAGAAGACGCAGCGGTTTTCTGCTTTCTTCTTGAGGTTTCGCCAAGCGGAGTCCTGCAATTTTCTGTGGCCCTGAAGCGTGAGCCGAACGCGGTCAATCGGATGACCCGCCATCAGAATTCCTTGCAGGATTTCGGTTTCGTAATTTGTCACTTCGACTTCCAAGTGGCAGCAGTGACTGCAACCCTTAAAACAACTCGCCGGAATTTCGGTTTCCTGGGCGATTTCTGCTTCGACGAGCTCGTGGACTTTGCGTGCGCGAAGCGGTCCAGCAGGGTGCTCATAAATCAGCGCTTTGTACCTTAGGATTTCACTACTGACGGCCGTCAGGAACCTTTGGTAGGTCTCTGCAGAATAACTTACCTTTTGATCATCGATGAATTTTTTTAAGGAACGAGTGACAACTTTGTGTTTTGCGCAGAATTCTTCGTAGGTCATATTAATTCGGATCCGGAACGCCGACGAGATCCGTTTTTGGTGAGCGCGAAGTTGCGGTACTGCCGGCCGACGCGATAATCACGCAGATCATCGCGAAGACTTGCAATCCTGTCAGCGTCTCTTTCAAAAATAGAAATCCCATCAACGTCGCGATCACCGGCTCCATGCTCATTAATATGCCAAAAGTTTTTTGCGGCAAGTTTTTCATCGCCATCATTTCAAAATTATAAGGTAGCGCACTCGAAAGCACCGCGATTACCAAACCGATGGGCCATAAAGAAACGTTCACCAGCTCCGGGCCATTATAATAAATCCCGAAAGGCAGAATCGCTAAAGATGCAAAGCACATCCCGATTGTGGTGGCGGCGCCACTGTCGACGCTTTTGCCGGCACGCTGCCCGAAGATGATGTACAAAGCCCAGCAGCCCCCCGCACCCAGCGCCAGCAGTATCCCGACGATGTCGAGGGCTTCCGGCGAATGTCCGCCCGGTAAGATCAACCAAATACCAAGCGCCGCAAGAAACGCCCATAACAAGTCCAAAGATTTCTTTGAGGCGAGCAACGCGACCGCCAGGGGTCCGGTGAACTCGAGGGTCACGGCTATGCCGAGCGGAATGCGGGCAATGGCCAAGTAGAACAATAAGTTCATCAGACCGAGGGCAATGCCGTATCCCGCGAGCGCGCGCCAACTTTCGCCACTCAGTTTTTTTCGCCAAGGCCGCCAAACCGCAAGTAAGATCAGCGCAGCGAAAAAAGTCCGAAACGTCGATGTTCCAACATTGCCCGCTTGCAAGAAAAATTCCTTTGCAACCGAAGCACCGTACTGAATCGAAAGCATGGCGATCGATAAATAGCCGAGGGACCGGGCAAGATTATTTCGCATGATCTATTTTGCGGGAACGGGCTTCTGCTCCGTGACTTCCCAAGACTTATTAATGTTCTTCAGGGTGAGCTTGAAGTTTCTAACTTCCATGTTGGCGTCGATCTTCGCTTTCCACTC
>JACMRP010000291.1 GCA_014376325.1 Pseudobdellovibrionaceae bacterium | reverse complement strand
GTGCGTAGCTTCGGTCAAATTTTTAAGTCGTCGATTTTGATTTCAAGACGTAAGCAAAGGCGGTCGCGTAATTGCGGATTTGCTTCAGCATCGCGTGCAAACCGTTTGCACGGCTCGGCGAAAGGTGACCTTCGAATCCAAGTTCACGCAAAAATTCCGGCGGAGTCTGCAATATTTCTGCGGGGTTCGTTCCGGAATACATTCTTAAAAGAAGCGCCACTAAACCCTTTACGATCATCGCGTCGCTGTCGCCGTGAATATGCATAAGCCCTTGGCTATCCAACTCTGCAAAAAGCCAGACTTGTGACTGGCAACCTTTCACTTTGTTGTCTTCGGTTTTCATTTCTTCCGGCATATCGCGAAGCTCACGCCCCATCGCGATGATTCGCTTGTAACGATCTTCCCAGTCGGTCAGACCTTGAAACTTATCCACGATCTGTTTTTGTCGATCCGCGATTAGGGACATGCTTTACCGAATGCTTTCCGAAGATTTTCTTCCAGACGTTTCCCGGGCTCGCCAATGAGCTCGCGGTAAGTCTTTCTATCTAAGTTCCCGACGATCTGAAAGCACTTTTTATAGAAACCTTCCTGATCGTCGAAGTACCCATTCCATAATGACCTGGCCGTTTTCAATGCCATCTGCGGGGATTTTAACTCTGCGGCAGTTCCTTCGAAGCGATTGATGTAACCCAGAAGATCGCCAATTTGACGTGGCGAAAAGTCCAGCATCACGAGCGCTTCTTCCATCAATGCCATTTCGACATACGTCATATAGTTCGATAATTCAGACCAATAGTTTTGCCCACGCACGCCGTGGGAACTTTTGCAGTGAAAGCTGGTGCACACGGCGCCGCGATGCCGCCAGATGCCGCAATTTTGTTTATCGCGATCGAAGTACGGGCAAAGCCAATCTTCGCGCTGTCCAAATTCATTTTCTTTCCGATGATTAAATTCGACTTGGTACGAGACCGGCGCCACTAGACCAAGTGGCAAGCTATATTCGCGGCGGGATATTTTCCCGCGAATCGCGCTCCGCGCTTCTGCCGAAATCTGCGCGGGCTCGGTCAACATCGCGCCGACCGCGTAGTTCGGCAAAAATGGGTGAAACGTGCAGCATTTTAAGTAATCTTCGTAAAAAATGGCGCCCCGGTTTTTTGGTTTCGCCATGATGCACGCATCACAAGTCGCCTTTGTTTCGACGAGATCCATCTGCAGAAGATCTTTCGGCAGGATCTGTTCGTAAACACGCGGGACCTGATACTTAATTTTCATAAACCTTTTAGTGGCACCTTGCGGTGAGATAATCTTTTAACGGACTCGCGAAAGAAAACTTACCTGTAAGGTCCCAGCCCCAGTAAAAGTTCTGGCAATTAACGAAGACCGGAATCGCTTTCTCTTTTTCTGTAGAGACCGAAGTCTCGGCTAAAATTCTCGGCAACAGTTGCGCCGAAAGGTCTTTTAGCGCCGCATCCCCAACGAGACTTTGACGATTCAAATCCAACAAAAGTTCGACCGCCGTCACGAATCCAGTTTGGCCGTCTTCCAGGGATCTGCCAACTTCGACTTCTGCATTGGTCGAGTAAACAAGGTGAATGTAAACATAGAAATGGATCTTCGGAAAATCGCGCTTCAGTTGCGCGAAGACTTCAGTATCGATGCCGCCATTGTGGCCGATCAAAATGACTTGAGTCGGATTATGTTGCAGGATGGATTCCCGCAAGTACTGCGCACGTATATCAACGTCATCCGAAGATCGATGAGGAACGATCTGTCCCCGTGGAAATTTATTCTTAGTCAAAAACTCGGCCTGGACTCTGCCCGCCAAAAGCTCCAGCGGCTGAATGCTGTAAACAAAATTTGCGGAAATCGGCGACTTCGCTAATAACTGCAGAACTTCATTCATTCCTAGAAAACGACTTTCGGTGTCCTGGACGTAATTCAATGCATCCCAAAAGCTTTGCATGTGCGCGATCTTTAGAGTGTCTTCGACTTCCGCAATGATTAATGTTGCTGACAACCGCGGCGAAGGCATTCCAGCGATCAACGAAGTGTTTTTATTAAACAGCACTTCAAAATACTGCGGTTTTACATGGACTTTAAGATTGTTTTCTACCGAGACGAAATGGAACTCGCCCTTCGCATCGGTATGAAAGAGCTTCGTAAATTCATCCGCAGCGTGGCCCGTCACTTTGTACTGGATCCAGCCTTGAGTGGGACTCAGGCTCCCGTTTGCAGATTTCTGAATGAAGATCGCGCATTCGTACCCAGAGTTGTTTCGGATGGCGCAGATAAACTGAAGCTTTTTTCCGGCATCTTCGATCAGCTTTCCGGGCCCTAACATAGAGTCTTTCACCGGGACGTTCATCGCTCTGTACAGAGTTACCGCATCCAAGTCCGCGTTGCCCGCCGAATCTTTGGACATCGTTCTAATTATGCCGAAGCCACCCGTAAAAGTTCCCGTTGTAGATGCTGAAGCTGTTTGGACACAGAGAAAGCTCAGCACAATGCTTATCATAAGCTCGATTGTTTTCACGGATGCTCCCCCTGTTAGAACTCTGCACAACTAAGCCCCCAAAAGTGTCACCGTGGCAGATCTTTGGCAACAACAATTATGTATCACTCTGAGATATTTTTCATTAATACTTACAGCTACTTACAAAGCACTCCCAACAAGACCGTTGAACACTTCGGCCCCCCGCTTGCAGCTCTCTTTAGCAAGGGCCGTCGAATGAAGACAGCCCGCTCGGAGGATTTATGAAAAAGTCTTTATTTTTAAGCATCCTGACCCTGATCACGGCTTTCACTTCGGTCAGTTCGGCATGGATCGAAACTGCGCCGACACAAAAGGAATACAGCTTTAAATTTAAGCTCAAAGGGAACTCTTTTGATTACGCCCGCACGGCACCAAGCTACGAAGTGGCCTACGAAGCCGCAGCCCAAGCCTGCTTTAGTCACTACAAAGGCAATCGCCGCGTCGCTGAAGACGAGGGCCTTGATATCATCGACGTATGTGCAAATCCACGCAGCTAAAACATTAGACTGCGCGGACCCTTTGTTTTATAAATGAAACAACGGGAGTAACAACATGGGCAGAGTATTAGATTTCTTCTTCGGTAAAGATCCAGATATTTTCGATGAAAAAGGCAACGTCAGCCACAAACTCCCTAAGAAAAAATGGGACTCCTGGCATAACCGCACAAAGACCGATCCAGAATACAACTGGAGAAATCACACCGGCGCTGCGGGCACTCGCAAGAAAACCAATCAAGACACTTCGAACAGATAGCTTCGATTACAAAAATTTCGTAAGTAAAATAAAAAAACCACATCGGCACTGCTAATGTGGTTTTTATTATTTACAACCTAAGTCCAGAGATTGGCCTGGAACTTAGTAGCAAGCGCGATCGCGTTCCCGCTGCGCATTCTGCAATTAGAAACATCGATATATCATGTCACATCGCAGTTTTTTAACTTCTCCGCCGACACAAAGGTTCTGGTGTTTGGTATTTACTCGTTATGAGCTGAAGATTATTTGGTCCCATTTTGTCTTACGACGCTAGGGAAAAGTGCCCAGGTTGATTCGGATTCTGCTCCAGTTAGAAGCTTCGATTGATTTCTTTTAAAAGCTCTTCCGGCGCTATTGCCGATGGCCTTAGCATAAAAATATCATTCACTTGATGTCCCCAAGTGTGCACGCGCGCCGAGCGGATACTTAAACCTAAGTCCGCCAGCGACTTCGTTGCGCGGGCCAGAAATCCGGCTTGGTCCTTGCCGTTAAAACTTAAAACCCACTCTTCATCGTCGATTGATACCCATTCGATTTTGTCGTAATCAACTTTAGGAATTTGTTTTTCCCCGCCTTGCGAGTTCTTTATTATTTTTTCGATCATCGCGACACTCTTAGAGCTGCTAACCTGAAACCAGTCGTAAACCCCAACCTCTGGCAAAGTCTGAATGCTGGCGTGCCGGATGCTGAGTCCCAAAGCGTAAAGTCGCTGCACGTAATTTGCGAGCAGACCTTCCTGATCTTTTTTGGCGTGAAACCGCACCCAAAGTTCTTTGCCCTTTTTTACGACTAAAGGCGGGAGCGCATCGCCGCTGGACCTTGCGGATTTAAGGTCTTCGGCTAACATCGCGGTCGGTAAACTTTCTAAAACAAAGACGTCAAAATCCTCTAACATCTGGTCGAAATCTTTCAGCTTTTTTTTCTGCAGAGATTCCTTTAACGAAAAATAATTTTTCGTACTGGCCGCATCAAGCGCATCCAGGAGCTCTTTTAACAAGCGACCCTTCCACTCATTCCAGGCTTCGGGATTGGTCGCGCAAATATCAATGACCGTAAATACGGCTAAGCGCCGCAATCGTTCGGCACGCACTCCTTTTGCTTCGAGATCTTCCCAAGTTTTTCGGGACTTAGGATTTTTTCTGAAAGCCGCAATTGAAAGTTCTAAGTGGTTTTTCACCATCCACGACACTTCTTCGGTAAACTTTTTATTGAAGCCATATTTCTTAAAGTCTTTTTCCACGATACTAACGCCAAGGTCAGAATGGTCGTCGGTGTTCAGCCCCTTCGCCAGATCGTGATACAGACAGGACCAAGAAAGAATTCGCCAACTTTCTTCAGATAGCGCTCCGTGCAGATCTTTCAGTGGCCCCAACAGTTTGGGGTTTTTATAGATATCCTTTAAAAGTAAGCAGGCCTGCATGATGTGCACGTCTGCCGTGTACCGATGGTACTGATCATGTTGAACATAACCCACTAAGTGGCGGATCGATGGCAGTATTTTATCAATCAAACGCGATTCGAAAACGCTGACAACGTACTCTTTTGGGGTTTTGGGCATCAGCATTTCGGTCAGAACTTTACCGAACCATTTAAAATTTTTACCTTCGGTCTTTTCGCTTAACAAAGAGTCCATGTTTTCACGGATCTTTTGCTGGCCCAAAGGCTCGGGATTTTTCTTCAGTACATCGATAAAATTTTGTGGCACCGAAAATTTCCAGCTGCGCGCTTCTTCGAGTTGTTTCGGTGAGCTGCTGGCGACCGCGAACATCCAGTTCACGTAAAAGTGACTTCGCGAAAGCCCGCGTTCTAAATCACGCATAAAGTCTTTATGCGTTTTGAAATTAAAAAACTTCGCAAGATCGAATTGCGCAGTGTTCACGAGCACTTCACCGAAACCCGTCAAGTGAAGCTTCTGACGAAGCGTTAACAAATAAGCTTTGTGATAGTTTAAAACGCTGAGCGCGTGCGCAGGATTATGAAATTTATCGGCGAACAGTTCGTAGACTTGCAGTGCTTGTTCGATATCGCGCAGACCACCCGGGCCGTACTTTAAGTTTGGTTCGAGGTAATTGGAAATTGAATTATACCGAACTTCGCGGCTTCGTCGCTCTTTCAGCAAATCCTTGAACAGTCGATTGCGAATCTGCTTCTTCTTTTCCCAGAGCATTTTTTGCTGCAACAAAAGCTTCGACGCCGAAGCGGAGCTCAGCGGCTTCGCCTTCCAGAGGGCCAGAATGTCGAAGGTTTCGACCCCTTCGGTCCAGTCATTCAAATTCGACGGAACACGGTAGCGGACTTTCAAACCTGCTTGGTGCATTTGATCCGTTAAAGATTTTACTTTCACTTCGGGACCGCAGAATAATAAATCAATATCCGAGTTAGGACAAAGCTCACCCCTAGACCAGGATCCAAGAAGCACCGGCTCGCACTCAATAAATTCCGGAAACGTTTTGAGTTTATCTTCTAGTTGCGAACCGAGCCATCCGGCAAACTGCGGACCACCAAAGTATGAAGTAAAACGGATGTCCCCGTTCGGCGTCCAAAACACCGGTGGAAAAACTTCGTTCGCTTTTTCCGTTTGCTCCGGACTGAGGTAGCTCTTCACGGGAATCCTTTGTCGCGCTAATTGGGTTCTTGGTCGAAAGGGATTTCGATCAGATCCAAATTCTGTTGCCAGCGTGCGATCTGGTTCATCGCTTCGATGGGGCTAGTCTTCATGAGTGGATATTTTTTCACCTCACGCATGAATTTGGCAACGTCTTCTTGCAGGATCGCCTCTTGAAATGGCGCCTCTTGAACAGGCGCTTCAAGGTCCAGGTCCATCAACGTCAACTGGGAAGTGGCTTCGTATTTTTGGCTTTCGATTTGTTTTAATAAACCTTTCGCGCGACGAACCACGATGGCCGGCAAACCTGCAAGCTCTGCCACTTGAATCCCGTAGGATTTTTTGGCTGGTCCACGCACCAAGGTGTGCAAGAAACGGATCTGCCCATCTTTCTCGGCAACGGTCATGTGCGCATTCTGTATTTGACCAAAATTATTTTCGAGCTGAGTGAGCTCATGGTAATGAGTCGCGAAGAAAGTCATCGGGCCGACATCGGAAAGCAGGTGTTCCAGGATCGACTGAGCAAGGCACATGCCATCGAAAGTGCTGGTACCCCGCCCAACTTCGTCCAGTATGACCAAAGATTTCGCCGTCGCATTTTTTAGCATCGCGGAGGTCTCAGTCATCTCTACCATAAAAGTCGAAAGTCCTTCGGACAACTGATCGCTCGCCCCGATGCGGGTGAAAATTGCATCGTAAAGAGGTAAAACTGCGCTGTCCGCAGGAACAAAACTTCCGGCCTGCGCAAGGATGGTGGTTAGGGCAACCTGCCGCATCAACGTCGATTTGCCGGCCATGTTCGGGCCCGTTAACAGTAGACAACCGCCCGACTTCATTTCTAGATCGTTCGGAACGAAATTCTTTTTAACCGTCTGTTCGACCACCGGGTGCCGCGAACTTCTCAGGATCATTTCGCGTGCGGGGCTAAAAATTGGTCGAACGTATTTTTCTTCGAGTGCTAGCCACGCAAAACCTGTTATGACGTCGAGCTCACTGCATTCTTGCGCGAGCATCATCAACTCTGAGTTCTTCGAAAGGATTTCTTTGCGCAAAGTTTCGAAGTATTCGCCTTCAAGGTCCGCGCGCTTTGTTTGCGCGGTCAGTACTTTTCGTTCAAGTTCGATGAGAGCGTCCGTGCAATAACGTTCGGCGTTCGCCAAAGTTTGTTTGCGCTGGTAATAACTCGGCACTTTGTCTTTGTGGGTGTTCGTGATTTCGATGTAATAACCAAATACATTGTTGTAACGAATTTTTAAACTGGTGATGCCGGTTTTCTGTTTTTCTTCGGCTTCCATTTTTTCAAGTAGCCCCTGAGAATGGGTCGATAACATAATCAACTCATCCAGCTCCGCAGAGACTCCTTGGCGTATTATGTAACCCTGTTTGATCGCGAGCGGCGGGTCCTCAACTAAAGTCGTTTCGATTTTCTGCGAGATCTTATGCAGACTTTCGATGGACCGAGTTTGCAAATTGGTTAGCGGCTTCAGCTGATGGCCAATTTCGAGTGCAGCTAAGCCCGCGCGCACACTTCCCGCAATTGCGAGCAGATCTCGACCATTGCATTGGGGTTGCGAAATCTTGGTAAGTCTTCGTTCGATATCGCCCATCTGCGATAGCACCTGGCGAACGCGCTTCAATTCGGTCAGATTCGAGCGCCAAAGATCAATTTTGTCGTAGCGGGCTTCAATATTTTTCTGATCCGTTAAAGGAAAGCTAAGCCACTGACGCAATAGCCTGCTGCCCGCAGAAGTGTAAGTTCGATTGACCGCATGAAACAGCGATCCCAAACCTTCGCCTCTGTAGGTCGCGAAGACTTCTAAATGTCTTAACGTTATCGGAGTAAGCTCTAAACGCTGTTGAAAGTTTTTTTCCGCAAACGGTGAAATCGTCTGGAATGCAGTTTCCCCACCGAGACTCTGCACGTAGCTCAGCAGTCTTGCCGAAGATGCCGGCGCCTTTGGTTGCAACAATGGATGGTCTGCTGAAAGCAACTTGTCGTGGACGCTTACCAGAACTTTATTATTTTCAAAGAGCATCTTTTGCTCGGTCGACAGCACGATCTCCGCAACCGGAAGAATTTCTAAAAATCGTTGATAAGTATTTGCGTCGCCACCAACGACGTAAAACGCTTCGCCCGTGGTAGTATCAAGAAAACTCATGGAGTCTTTGTCGAAGCTAACGAGGTAATGAGCCATCGTCCCGTCGAGAGTGTCCGAATCGTAAACCATGCCCGGAGTCAGAATGCGGGTCACGGCGCGTTTGACTAAACCCTTCGCGAGTTTTGGATCTTCGATCTGATCGCAGATTGCGACTTTCAGTCCATGCGCTAAAAGTTTGTTGATGGGCCCCGCGACCGAATGATGAGGCATCCCGCACATCGGGGTTTCATCCTGAGATTTTTTATTTCTTTGCGTGAGCGCGATTCCTAAAATCGGCGCGGCCTTGACAGCATCGTCGTAGAACATC
>JACMRP010000290.1 GCA_014376325.1 Pseudobdellovibrionaceae bacterium | reverse complement strand
GATTTGCATGCAAAAAATTAAAGTCGCTAATCCCGTCGTAGAACTTGATGGAGACGAGATGACCCGTGTCATCTGGAAGTTCATCAAAAACAAACTGATCACTCCTTATCTTGAAATGGACATCAAATATTACGATCTTGGTATCGAACATCGCGACGAAACTAATGACGAAGTGACCGTGGCTTCTGCAGAAGCGATCAAAAAGTACAATGTTGGGATCAAATGCGCGACGATCACTCCGGACGAAGCGCGAGTGAAAGAATTTAATCTAAAACAAATGTGGAAATCACCGAACGGGACAATCCGTAATATTTTAGATGGAACCGTTTTCCGAGAGCCTATCATCTGCGAAAATATCCCGCGCTTGGTCCCAAACTGGACCGCGCCAATATGTATTGGACGTCACGCTTTTGGCGATCAGTACCGTGCGACCGATTTCGTCACGAAAGGAAAAGGAAAACTCACCATCACTTTTGAACCTGAAGGTGGCGGCGATAAGATTTCTCATGAAGTTTACAACTTCAAAGGCGATGGCATTGCCATGGCGATGTACAATACTGACGAATCGATCAAAGGTTTTGCAAAATCTTGCTTCAACATGGCTTTGACAAAAAAGTGGCCTCTGTATTTCTCGAGCAAAAACACAATCCTGAAAAAGTATGATGGCCGCTTCAAAGATATCTTTGAAGAAATTTACGAAAGAGATTTCAAAGACTCTTTCGCCAAAGCGGGCATTTCTTATGAGCATCGTTTGATCGACGACATGGTCGCATCTGCGCTGAAGTGGAACGGTAACTTTATTTGGGCATGTAAGAATTATGACGGCGACGTTCAATCCGATACGGTCGCGCAAGGCTTTGGTTCATTGGGTTTGATGACTTCCGTTCTGATTACTCCAGACGGAAAAACAATGGAATCTGAAGCCGCTCACGGAACCGTGACCCGTCACTTTCGAATGCATCAGCAAGGCAAACCAACTTCGACGAATCCGTTAGCTTCGATCTTTGCATGGACACGTGGGTTAGAACATCGTGGCAAGCTAGACAACAATGCGGAACTCGTAAAATTTGCCCAGACTCTCGAAACCGTCTGCGTGCAAACGGTTCAATCTGGAAAAATGACGAAAGACTTAGCCGTCTGTATCCATGGTGACAAGGTCAACGCCGACCAATTCATGAATACGGAGCCTTTCTTAGAACTTTTAGACAGCAATCTTCGAAAAGCATTAACGGTCAAATAATTGGAATGGTTAGAACTCGGCGCCCGCTGGATTTTGGGACTTCAGTTTCTGTTCTGGGGCGCTAACGGTTTTTTTCACTGGATCGCGATCCCGCCATCCAGTGATTTTATAAATCGCTTCACCAATGTATGCATCGAGAGCAAATTCATCATGCCCGTCGTAAAAAGCTTCGAAATCATTTTCGGTGCGCTTTTGCTAACGGGTTACGGCACTCAAATAGCCTTAATTTTCTTGGGTCCAATTGTATTTATGATTTCGGCTTTGCACATCGTTCACAATAAAAAGTGGTCTCTTGCCGTTCTTCCCATCCTTATCCCGTTTTTGGTCACGCTGGTGCTCCACGGATCCAGCTTGCAGGTATTACTTCACTAGTTCGCCAGCAGTTTTCCCCAAATCAAGCAACATCTTTTGAACTTTGTCGTAATCTTCCAAGCGCGCATCACGAAAATCATCCATGTAGTAAAGGTCGTAAAGAATCTTGGCGCCTTCCTTTTCTTTCACCATTTTCTTGATCGCGTCGACAAGAACTTTGCGTAGCTCCGGCGGAAAGTCTTTACGAAACACAACGGGATCATTCGGGATCGGCTCAGTCTTCGCCAGAATTACGATCTTTTCGAAGACGTCTGGGTACTGCGTCTTAACGAGCATGCGCGCATCGCGTGGCTCTCCGTTTTCGATCGGCGTGTGGTAAGTTGCGCCCGCATCGACCCGGCCCTGGTACACCATGGTAACGACGCTATCGTGACGACCGGCAAAAATAATTTCTTTAGGTTTTACATTTTCATCTTTTAGAAGTTTCGATGGAAGAACGTATCCCGAACCGGAAGATGGATCTACGAAGGCAAAACGCTTTCCGTTAATTTCTTTCAACGACTTCGGACCATCCTTGCGCGCGATGATCTGTCCCCAGTAAACGTCGCGCCCCTTATTAAGACCGGTCAGCGCGGCTTCGGCTCCGTATTTTTCATGCGCTAGTAAATAGCCAAAAGTATTCATGATCGCGACATCGGCCCGCTTAGATCCCAAGGCTTCTACCACCGCAACAAAACTTGATGGTACATTCACGACGATTGGTAATCCGGTCATCTTAGTCAGGTAAATCTCTAGTTTTTTACCGTTCTCTACTAACACCATGGTGTCTTGACCAGGTACCAGCGAGATTTTGATGGGATTGTCTTTAGTTCCGACATCATTTTTAGAGGTACAGGCCAGAGCGCAGAACAAAAATAAAATGCACAAAATGTTTTTCATTATTATCTAGCTTCCTTAACGTTTTTGCTTTGCATGAATTTTTTCAACTTCGGGTTGGCTTAGAACGGAATTCCAAACTGCAACTTCATCAATATTACCCACAAAAAAAGATGTGGCAGACGGAGAGTTTTCAGTTCCTCCGGCCCCGATGTAAGTGGGCTTTGCGATGTTTAATGCATTCAAAGATATTGGCGAAGCTTCCATAACCCCATCTTTGTAAAGTCTCAGATTGGCTCCATCATACGTCAAAGCTAGATGGGTCCATATGCCAGCGAGTAATGCCGTTGTTCCCGTTGCGGTCGACCAATTGCCAGCGGAGCCTCCTTGACCAAGCATCGCCACCGCGAAGCCACCACCATTAAGGCATAACGAAAATCCCCGTGCCGGTGATTCATCTTTCGAAGTGATAACACAATGTTCTGTACCGAATGCCGAAGGATTCACCCAAGCAGAAACTGAAAATAAATTATTTAAGGAATAAATAAATGGAACCACGATCCTGTCATCAATCCCGTCGAAGCGAACCGCCAGATTTACCGTTCCCGCCGTTGAAGACATTCCGGTACCGTTCGGATTCTTGACGCTAGCGGATTCGCCCACTTGGGAAGCGAAAGCGGACCCATCACTGAATGACGAAGAAGACATAGAAAAATACTGAATAACGCTCGAATATTGCGGAGTCCAAGTGCTGTGTATTTCGCGTACCATGAATAGATCCTGCGCTCCGCAAGCGATCAACAGAACAAAAAGTGGCAATAGCGGTAACCTTGTCCTTAGTTTTTTCATAGGCGCTGTTTACCTTTAAAAAAACCTCAGTTCAACCAAATCAACCAGGTTTTGTGGCCTTCGCCTCGTTTGAATTTTTAAGGCGTTTGGTCAAAGTCCGCAGAAGAGCCTTAGACCAAGCTGGCTTCGAAAATAACACGGCATCTAAACTTTCACTTGGTATTTCAATCAATTCACAGGCCGTGGTCGCTTCGACACTGGCAGAGCGAGCTTCACCATTGATGTAAGCCATTTCGCCTACAAACTCTCCGGAATGAATTGCGCCAAGGATTACTTCGCGCTCACCATCTTTTCTGAGCGCCTTGAGCTCGCCGCTTTTTACGAGGTACACGAATTCGGCCTTGTCGCCTTGGTTGAGCAAACGCTCTTTCGGATTTAAAAACTTTAATCTGTACAGCGCTTTTTCGACATCGGTGACCCAGTTCATTGCGCGTGTCAGATGATTACCGAAGATCGAAACGACACCGGTGCCAGATAAAAATTGAACCTGTCCGGTTACAACTTGATCCATAAAATATTCATGCTCTGAAAGTGCGGGCGCCAAAATAATCACGGCGATACGTTCTTTACGGCGAATCAATTTTTCCGTGATGTCGATAGCATTCGTTTTCGAAATATTGAAATCTAGAATTACAACCTGGGGCATAACGTTCGCGCACTTAAAAAGCGCTTCCGCACCATCCAGAGCAGCAAACACCGTGGCCCCTTGGACATGGGCCCTAATCAAATTTTCGAGTTGTGAATTCGTTTCTGCTTGTCCCGTGACGACTAAAAATATTCTTTTGCCTTCGATGTCTGCCATCACAAAATGCTAAGTCAGTTCGGCCGAAGATACAAAACAAGAATGTATTTCTAGTGTATCGAAGTGTTTCAAAGTGATTCAGTGATGGAACTTCTGTTCCAACTTAGGGCTAAACATGACTCAACTTAGGTCTCAGAATTCGTCAGAAAGTGCCGATAAGATATACATATGAAACTCAACGAGAAG
>JACMRP010000289.1 GCA_014376325.1 Pseudobdellovibrionaceae bacterium | reverse complement strand
AGCCACCAAAGCGTGCGGCCATCGAAGGCACGAAGGAAGTTCTGCTCGCGGTCGTTGCAACGACGATGACGGTGATCGCGGTGTTCGGACCGATCGGGTTTTTATCCGGAGTTGTGGGGCAGTTCTTTAAAGAGTTCGGTTTAACGATTTGCTTCGCGATGGCAATTTCTTTGGTCGATGCGATCACGATGGCGCCGATGATGTCCGCATACTTCGCGGGCAAGGGTCACGGCAACATTCAAGAAAAAGCGAATCCAACCAATAAATTCTTTGGTTGGATTGATAAAGTTTTGAAAAAATTCGATCGCTTCCAAACCTGGCTAGAAGACATTTACGTCAAAGTTCTTGAATGGACGATGCGCAAACCTAAGACCGTGTTGCTCACGGCGATCGTGATTTTCTTCGCTTCAATCTTCGCGACTAAGTATATCCCGAAGACCTTCTTGCCGGCCCAAGATAACGGCGAATTCATGGTGGGTCTGGATCTGGCTCCGGGAACTAGCTTAGAGCGCATGGACGTCGTCGCGAAAGAAGTGGACGAACTTGTTCGCCAACAAAAAGAAGTTTTCCAGACGGTTCTTTCTGTCGGTAACGCCAGCGGCGAATCCAATAAGGCCAGCATCTTCGTCGAGATGGTTCCGGCAAAACAGCGGAATTTAAATACCAGCGATTTCAAAGCGCACATGCGGGAGCTTGTTAAAAAATATGCATTCGCAAATCCGGTGGTTAAGGACCAAGACAAAGTCGGCGGCGGTCAGCGGCCTTTTACTTTGAATATTATCGGCTCCGATCAGGCCCAGTTAGAAAAAGAATCGACGATCATTCTAGAGAAACTTAGAACGAACGTCGCCTTGCTTGATGTGGATACGAGCTACCGCCCCGGAAAGCCGGAAATTCAAATCGATATCGACCCGGTCCGTGCGGCCGCGGTCGGTGTGCTGAACGCGAATGTCGGTAACGAATTGCGCGCGCTCGTCGAAGGCGTTACGCCCGCGGTTTTCCGTCAAAACGGAAAAGAGTACGACGTACGCATTCGTCTAAAAGAAGAACAGCGTGACGTCCGTAAATTCATTGACACCATTCGCATCCCCGCGATGAATCAACGTCTGACTTATTTGCGACTGTTCGCGGACGTAAAAGAAGCGAAGGGTCCAACGACGATCAACCGTCAGGACCGCGTTCGTTACATCGCGATCACTGGCGATATTAATCCAAAGGGTCCCGGTATGGGTGGCGCCATCGGCGACGTTAAAAAAATGCTGGATGTCGATCATCCGCTGCCGGCAGGGATGCGCTACAAGTTCGTCGGCCAAGCAGAAAACTTCCAGGAGTTATTGATCAATATCGTGGTCGCGATGGGTCTTGGGATATTGTTCATCTACATGGTTCTCGCATCGCTGTACGAATCTTTCGTGACTCCATTTACGATCATGTTGGTGTTGCCGCTGGCTGCGTGTGGAGCGTTCTTCGCTCTCTGGATAACTCAGAGTTCGCTGGATCTGTTTTCGATGATCGGATGCGTGATGCTGCTCGGAATTGCCACGAAGAATTCTATCATCCTGGTGGATTACGTGAATCAGTCTATGGTGGCTGGCATGACGATGCACGATGCGATTCTGAAGGCCGGTAAAAACCGACTGCGTCCGATCTTGATGACGAGCTTCGCGTTGATCGCGGGCATGTTGCCGGTCGCAATCGGACTGAACGAAGCTTCGAAGCAACGAACTTCGATGGGTGTTGCGATCATCGGTGGATTGATTAGTTCGACATTACTGACACTCGTGGTTGTTCCGGCCGCGTACGGATACATCGAAGCGAGCAAACGCTGGGGAAATAAATTCTTCGGCAAGCTAGTAACCACGGACGAAAAATACGACCGCGAACAAGCGGCCATCGCAGCCAGCCGAGCTGTCGAAGAA
Source organism: Pseudobdellovibrionaceae bacterium (assembly GCA_014376325.1). Next base: position 5,230 of record JACMRP010000289.1, on the reverse strand, counting down.
GCGAAACACTCCCTGGGCAACGAACCAAGCCATTAAGGTATGGCATTCTTTTTAGGCAAGCGCCGCGACATTTACATTTCAAACGGGGTTCCTTTTCGGAGCCCTTTGTTTTTGACTGCGGCGACATCAAGAAAAGGCGGTAGTGCTTACTGAGTAGAGGCCGCCGCTGGACATAATATCGACATTTAGGTAGGTATCTAAATGTGAGGTTTTAGGTGGAATCACCGTGCCGGTGCTTTATTCGTTCTGGTACTTTCGCCGCTATGAGCGGCGAAGGTGCTTCGTCTGCGCAGGATGTCGAATTTTAAATTCCATCGAGTCCGGAATATTTGGATGATAAGTTTTAATTTATGAAAAATATTTTCTTATCATTACTTGTTTTTGGATTCGCTGCTACCGCGTTCGCGAGCGAACCGGAGTACATCGAAATCCGCGAATTCTCTCGGCAAGAGTTGGTTTTGTCGGGAGGCACGGCGCTGCAGTCTGGATATCTGACGCGCAGAGATTCCGTGGGCACTTACGGCGTCGACGTTAACTTAGGTCTAAGCCAGGGGCTGTTGTCTTTTTCTTGGCAGGGATTCCAAACAGAGCACGACACCAATGAGTTTTCACTCGCGAACAATAAGTCTGTTTCGGCGATGGCATTTTCTTTCCTGCCGTATCTGAAAGTTTGTGGCGGAGACAAGTGGAATGCCTACGCCGGCATCGGTTTTACTCAAGTCGGATTGTATCAAGAGTCGCCGGAGTATTCTTTTAATTATGGAACCTTCGTGGTGTCCGGATTATTCCGATACGGTCTGAGTTCAAAGTGGTCCCTGCATTACAAAACCAATTGGTACAATGTTGAACAAACGGTCAACGACATGAAGACCAGCTTCGAAGTCTGGAGTCACGTAGTTGGTGTCGGGTTTAGTTATTTTTAATCGCCAATTACTGGCGGAGTGCTAATTATCTAGGTGGACGCAAGAGTGCTTCGTGGATCACAAATACGACAACTGAAAATCCCGCGATGGCGACACCCACGATTTCTAAACCGTAACTTCCTGCTAATAAACCGATCAGCGTCGGTAATGCCGATGCGCCGATCATCGCGGCGCTGACTTGAAAGCCGACCGTATGAGCCGAGGTCGCCACTCCAACACGCGACGGTGTTCGCGACATTAGACACGGGTAGACGGGGGCAAGCGACAAACCAATCATCGGCAGCGCACAGAGACTGATCCAACCGAGCGCCGGCAACGCCAACAAAATCGCACCCGCAATCAACGTGCAAAAGCAAATTCTTAGCAAACGGTCGATGCCGATGCGTTCAACGACAAAGCCGCTGACAACGCGCCCGCCGAAGATGCTCGCCCAGTACAATGTCACCCACGAGCCCGCGTCGGCTACACTCAGTCCGCGCGAAGCGGTCAGCAATGTAAAACTCCATTGCCCGACACCAACTTCGATTCCCGCGTAAAAAAAGAACAACGCAATCTGCAGTCTTGCTTGAGGTGACGCCAGTGCCGATTTCCAATCTATCGCCGTAGCTGCAGTCGCGGAAGATGCTTCCGAGTTCACGGTCGGAGACTCAGACCACCTTGATGACGTCGCAAAAAATAAAAATGCTAGGGCCGCGAGCAGTCCGCCAACGATTCCGTACCCGGTTCGCCAAGAGCCCGCAGCAACGATCGCGGTGGTCATGATCGCCGGGCCCGCCGTTGCGCCCAGACTGTAGCTTGCGTGCAACCAATTAATCTGCCGCGCCGAAAAGCGAACCGCCGCAAAGTGATTGAGCCCCGCATCGATGGCGCCGGAACCAAGTCCGTGAAGCACGCCACTGCCGATAAATATAATCCAAGCGGGCGACAGCGCAAAGCCAAATTCGCCGAGGGCAACAAGTCCACTGCTATATGCTAGAAGCACGCCGATCGGCATCCTCCGCATCAAGCCCGCGACTCCAGAGCTAGAAATAAAATAACCAAAGCTGGTCACGATAAGAACGAATCCCATGAACGGATGCGGAAGTCCGAAATGTTCACGAACGAAGGGCCACGCGATTCCTAAAAGTGTATCGGGTAAGCCCAAACTAACGAATGCCAAGAAAGCAACGGCGAGCAGAACCCGACTCTTCATCGCGCGTAGAACTCGTAAATCTTTTCCGCGATGCGAACGCCGTCACACGCCGCAGACGTGATGCCGCCAGCGTAGCCAGCGCCTTCGCCGGCAGGGTACAGGCCTTCGTGACTGAGGCTCTGCAAAGTATGCTCATTGCGGGTCACCCGGATCGGGCAACTAGTGCGCGATTCGATGCCGAAGATTTGCGCGTCGGGAGTGATGAAGCCCTTCATGGACTTATTAAAAGTTTCGAAACCTTCCACCACGCGGTCGCGAATAAAGGCGGGCAAAAGTTGATCGAGCCTAATCGCGATGGTTCCTGAAGGGGAAGAGCCTTTCGTCACGGAACCGATACGTCCCTTCATGAAGTCGATCATATTTTGGGCGGGCAGCTCTTTGGTCCCGCCAGCCGCACGAACCGCTTTGAACGCATCAGTTTCTATTTTCCGGCGCATTTTTAAACCACCGAAAACATCCGTGCCAAAATTCTTTTCGTGATCGTTCGATACGACCACCGCCGCGTTCGCAAATGGAGAATTGCGTGCGTAGTTGCTCATGCCGTTACAGACAATGCCGTCTTGCTCCGTGCCGGCAGATAAAACGTACCCGCCTGGGCACATGCAGAAACTATAAACGCCGATATTTGTTTGGTGATCGTGATGCGCGAGTTTGTAATTGGCGGAGCCCAACTTCGGATGCTCCGAAAAGTCTCGGTACTGGATTTTATTGATGGCTTTTTGTGGATGCTCGATCCGGAGGCCCAGCGCAAAACTTTTGCCTTCCATAAAAACTTCTTGGTCGTGCAAATGCATGATCATGTCTTCGGCCGAATGGCCCATCGCCAAGATAACGTGTGGTGATTTGTATTCCGCACCGTGTTCGGTGCGCACTCCGATTGTTTTTTTATCCGCAAACAATAATTCGGTGACTTGATTTTCAAAATGAATCTCGCAGCCGTTCGCCCGCAAATAATCGCGCATGAAAGGAATCACGCGCCGGATGCGGTCCGAACCCACGTGCGGATTTGCGAGCCATTGAATTTCTGCGGGGGCTCCGAACTGCACGAGCCGGTGAAGGACGTACGGAATGTGCGGAGATTTTATTCTGGTAATCAGCTTGCCATCAGAATATAAACCCGCGCCGCCTTCGCCGTAACAAACATTGTTTCTGCGATCGAGTTCGCCGTAACGCCAGTATTTGTTAATGCCCTTGATGCGGGCGGTGCTTTCTGATCCGCGCTCAAAAAGAACGCACGGGATTCCGCGCTCAACCAAGCGCAAGGCCGCAAATAAACCAGCGGGACCCGAGCCCACGATCAACGGCTTTTCGCCCGTAAATCTATCGAGCTTCGCAACTGGATAATTGTCGTTCATCAAGGTTTCATTTTTTTCTGCGACTTCAAGTGTGTAAACGAAATGAACATTGTGTGAACGACGCGCGTCGACACTCTGGCGTAGGATCCTGTACTGCCCGTGATCAGGCATTAGCAGGGCTAATTTTTCTTCGAGGTCCGTGTCGATTGGGACTTCGATGTTCTGAAATATTCGTGACATTCGCAGTGTATAACACCACAATGGGCCCCATGTCAGCCATTACCAAATTTCTTCCGCGCAATCATCTCAGTTATTTTGTTGGCAAGCTCGTCCAGTGGCGGGGGCCCGCCATCTGGGCGCAAATCACGATCCAGTGGTTCGCAAAAATGTACAATATCAATCTTGAAGAAGCAGAGTTTCCAGTCAGCGGTTACCCAAGTCTTGGCGATTTTTTCGTGCGCAAACTGAAAGCCGGAAGACGACCCGTCGCAAATGCCACCGTCGTGCATCCAGCGGACAGTCAGATCAGTCAGCACGGCGAAATCCGTGACGGCGGCTTCCTGATTCAAGCGAAGGGCCGCGACTATCTTGTGCGCGAATTGCTCGCGAATAGCGAAGCGCAGATTAAATATCAGGGTGGATATTTTATTACGTATTATCTATGCCCAACGGATTATCACCGCGTGCATTCGCCGGTGGACGGGGTCATCCAGAAGGTCACCCACATTCCGGGCGAGCTTTGGCCGGTCAACAAATGGAGCGTGGAAAATATTCACGATCTGTTCTCGGTCAACGAACGCATCGTCGTTGAAATCGCGACCGAAGTGGGGCCCGTTGCCGTGGTGTTTGTGGGCGCCACAAATGTCGGCAAGATAGAACTTAGTTTCGATCCAAGTTTTGTCGGCAATCAATTCACGCTGATGAAAAATCGTATCGTCGAATACCGTACACCCATCGAAATCAAAAAGGGCGAAGAGCTCGGGATGTTCCGTATGGGAAGCACCGTCGTCATGGTTTACGCGGAAGAGTTTAACAAACGTTTCGGCAGTAATTTAAATCTTGGTCCGGGTGTTAAATACGGCGAAGCGCTGAGCCGTTCTTAACCCGCACCTTCTCTAGAGAAATTTGTCATTTGCCCTTCGTTCACTGAATAAGTGAGCTGAATCGGGCGGCAGCAGACTTCGCAGTCTTCAATATAAACTTGTGTGCCGTCGACCGAAACGTCGAGGACCATCGAAATCTTTTGGTGGCAGTACGGGCATTTAAAGAATTTTTCAATTTCTTCCATCTCCCCATCATTCAAGAAGGGGAGTCCAGAGTCCATCGCTATTTAGTTTTCTGTAAGGGAACAGTTCGCGAACGTGATTTTGGTGAAGAACCAAAATCGCTAGACCGGATAAGCGCACTCGGTGAAGGGGGTCTCCGCAATCGTGACCCGGGTCACTTGCGGAAGTACTTTCATGGTTTCGTCGTAGACCCACTTGGTCAACATTTCGGAGGTAGGATTTTCGAGTCCCGGGACCTCGTTCAGCGTCCGGTGATCAATACGTTCAAGTATCGGTTTCATTTTTAGTTGGATATCGTTGTAATCAATGACCCACGCTAATCGCGGGTCGGCTTCGCCAACCAAGGTCAGGATGATTTTGAAACTATGACCATGCATACGGGAGCAGGGGTGGGATTTTTCCAAATGGGGGAGGTATCTGGAAGACTCGATTTGAAAATGCTGTTTGAGCTCAAATTTCATGCTATACCCTTACTATGTCGACCACGAGCTTACAATTAGCAAAGCAAAATTTCAAATTCTCGGCCGCCCATTT
>JACMRP010000288.1 GCA_014376325.1 Pseudobdellovibrionaceae bacterium | reverse complement strand
TATTCGGAGGCCTCGGCGCAGCGACGGATTCAGTCGGCCCGTTTGCTTCGTCAAATTCCGGAAGTCGGCGAGTCCATTGTCGCTGGTCGCTTGAACATGACTCAGCTGAGCCAGGTTCAGATGATGGTTCGGCAAAAGCAAAGCGCCGAGCAGGTCATTGTTTCAGCCGAAGAAAAGATATCGCTGATTTCTGCCATCGAATCCAAAACATCATTCGAAACGGAGCTCATTCTTTCGAAAGCTTTGGATGTGCCGATTAAGAAACTAGAAACTGCACGACCGCAGCAGGATGATTCACTTCGGCTAGAAATGACTCTTTCGGCTGATCTCCTAAAGAAGATGGAACAAGTAAAATCACTTTTTTCACATGTGAAACATAATCCTTCTTGGTCTGAATTGTTGGAGTTGCTTGCGGATTTTGCTATCAGTAAAAAATCCGCTTCTCGCTCAGTGCGTGAACGAAAATCCCAGCTTCCTGACTGCGAAAGTATTACCGAAAACAACGAAGAAATGTTGACGCGCTCGCGCTCCGTAGCGGAGTGTTCTCGATATATTCCGGCTCAAATTCGTAGAGATTTGCTGAAACAGAATCCCTGTTGTCAGTTTGTAAGTCCCGTCACTGGAGTAAAATGCAAAAGTCGTTTTCAGCTTCAGATTGATCATGTTGTGCCGTTTTCAGTCAGTGGTGACAGTTCCGTCGCAAATCTTCGAGTTCTTTGCCGAGCGCATAACCTTTCGGAGGCCGCGCAATGGGGATTAAATATTCCGCATTAGTAGCATAGAATCTAAACCCCTTTGCGAAGCAGCTGGGCATCCCAAAATACTTCGCTGCTTCCGAGGCAAGAAAACTCTTTCGAGAATTATTTGAACGGAATGAAAAGGAGCTTTAATCCTAATCTGAAAACTTAAAAAGTATTCCTTAGCAAACGCAGCTTCGTAAATTCTTCCAAAGACTCTGCACGCAGGAACGGGTTCATTTCAAGTTCTTGGCTCAAGGGGAACGGCACCGTGAACTGGTTTTGGCGGCGAAGGTCACGCACTCGAAGTGCGTAGGTGTCCACGGCGACGCTTGCGGGCTGGCCCGAGGCTTTGAAGAAATTTAGATTATTTTCGGTGTACTCGTGAGCGCAGAAAATTTTAGTATCTGCCGGAAGAGATTTTATTTTTTGTAGACTCTGATAATGCTGATCCATCGTGCCTTCAAAGACCCGGCCGCAGCCCATGCTGAATAAAACGTCCCCGCTGAAAAGCCACTTTTCCGACGGCGCGAAATATCCGATATGGCCCCGCGTATGCCCGCGTAACTGCAATACTTGCATCTGCGTGCCGAGCACTTCGAAGTGTTCAGGCTCCTGCAAATAAACATCGGCAAAATCGATGCTGTCCATTTCCATGAAGGGTGCGTATGTGACCAAACCAAACTCGCGCCGCAGTTCGGATGCACCGCCGATGTGGTCATCGTGATGATGAGTCAGTAGCAGGGCCCGCGGAGTCAGGCCCTCCCGGCGCATAAATTCACGCACCGGTGCCGCGACTCCAGGATCCACGATCGCGCAATCACGCGAAGTCGTATTCACGATCACGTGCACGTAATTATCGTTTAAAATCGGCACCAAATAAACTTTGAGCATATTGAACAACTTCCCGGGCGACATTGACCCCCGTGCATTTTTCTATACCTTCAAATCCAGGGCAAGGATTCACTTCTAAAAGCAACGGACCTCTGCTGGAGCGCACGAAATCGACCCCCGCATAATCAAGTCCTAACAATCGAACACTGGCTAAACAAAGTTCACGCTCGACAGAAGTCAATTCGGTCATGGTCGCACTTCCGCCTAAAGCCAAGTTCGAACGAAATTCCAATTCGGAATCGGCGGAGCGACGCTCGATCGCGGCAACGATCTGGTCGCCAATCACGAAGGCACGAACATCGCGGCCCGCACTTTCAGCAATAAATTCCTGAAATAAAATTTCGCGGCCGTTCAGTAAATCCAAACAAGACGCCAGTTCTTCGGACGTACGGCACAGGAAAACGCCTTCCCCTTTGCTCGACAAACAGTCCTTCACGACCAAGGGCAAAACGTCCGCCGCCGCCCGCATTTGCGGTTGGGGTAAATCTGTCAAAGCTTCCAGGCACAAACGTTTGTGGCGCGCACGATGAAAGACCGATGGCTCGTTCAGGATGCGCACGCCCGCCGCCGCCTGAGCAAAGGCCGTTAGCCGCGCCATCGCCTCTTCGTACCGGTAATTTCCAAGACGGGGAATCACCAGCGCACAAGACCGTGCGGACGCTTCAAAAGAATTGTCTGGATTTTCGACGATTCCTTCGATATTCGCTCGGCCGATCTCCTCGACCAAACGCCGGGTAGAGTAAAGCTCAGCAATGCGACTCAAAATAAGAAACTTCATTTCCTAGCCTTTAACTTCAAGGGGATTCCACTAAAATAGAAGCATATGTCATCACTCGAGGATACTACTAAAATCACCGTTGAACTTGAAGGCCGCGATCGCATCGAAGTCGTCGGCGAAAAGGTGCGTTTTCGTGGTTGCACGGAATTAACTCAGCTGATGATCCAGATGAAAAAGGATCACGGGCCCCAGATTCGCCAATGGCCAGCCCCGGAAGGAGATTCCCACTCAGAGCTTTTGCTCCGAGAAATGGTTTTAAAGCTCGCGAACCAGTGGAGCTACCCTTACAAAGAAGCGGAAGTCTGCCACTGCAGAAATGTTTCTTGCAAGGCCATCGATCAAGCGATCGTCGCCGGTGCGCACACGACAGCGGTCGTCAGCCGGCAGACTTCTGCCAGCACCGCTTGTGGAACTTGCCGTCCCGACGTGCAACAGATGATCAACTATCGACTGCAATCTTCAGCCGTAGTCACTCCTCAGAAAAAATCTGCTTAGGCTTTTTTAGGATCCGGTTTTGGTTCTTTGCCGGTCAGGTCTTCCACGATTTTTTCGGGAAAGGTGCCGGTTGCTAGATAGTGATCTAAAAGCGGGCCCAGCTTCCGTCTGCAAGAGCCTCCGCAAGCTCCGACTCCGGCCATCGTTTCGTCAAATATTTTATTGAGCGTATCGCAGCCGCCATTTGCAATCGCGTCTTCAATAACGGCGCGGGGCACATTGTTGCAGCGACATATGATTTCCGTGCGTTTGCGTTTTTGCATAAAACAAAACCAACCTAAGCGATGCGTGAAATCTTTTGGGTTAAATCCGAAACAATTTGTTCTTTAAGATCGCCGTACTTGCCCTTGATAAACGCGCCCGAAGAAAACGCGTGTCCGCCGCCACCTAAGGTTTCGGCGAGCGTGCGAACCTCCAGCTTGCCTTTGCTGCGGATACTGAGTTTGTATTCGTCTACCGCGTCTTCGCGAAACATCACGGCGGCTTCGAGGCTTTCGATATTCATGACCATGTCGATGACGTCACGGGCATCGTCGGGCTCTAGATGATGCGCGATCAGGTCGGCATCGCGCAGTCGTAAAACTGCCAGTTGTCCGTGGCAGAAGTATTCGATCTGTCCCAGTGCCTTCGCAAGGAATGCCATTTTCTGGACGGTCTGGTTCCCGAACAGGGCGCGATGAACTTCTTCCGGTTGAATATTGTATCTTAGTAACTCGGCCGCGATTTCGTGCGAACGCGAAGAATTTCGGACGTAGCGATAAAGCTGGGTGTCGAACGTAATGCTCGTGTAAAGAGAACGCGCGATATCTTCGTCGAACTCTACGCCGAGTTCTTTGATGATCGCGTAGGCCATCTCGCCGGTCGATGCGGCCGCGATGTCGATCATCGAATCCTTCGAAGGCTGGGGACCATTTTGCAAAAGAGGGTGGTGATCAATAAACAGAATTTTTTTGACCGACTTTTTCAATCCAGAAAAAAGCGGCTCCAGAAGTCGCTCGTCATTGGTGTCGAAGATCAGGCAAAGGTCCGCTCTTAAATCCATTACGGGATTATTTTGAAATAGGGCGATGATTTTTTCGGTGCCCAAGAACCGGTACTTTCGAGGAGTGCCATCGACGTTCACGATCTGAACGTTCTTCTTCATTTTCTTGAGGGCGTAGTACAAGGCCAATTCGGCACCGAGTCCGTCGCCGTCGCATTGGCGGTGGGTCGAGAGCAGGATTCGGTCGGCATTTCGGATCTGTTGAACAATGTTTGTCACTCTGTGTCCTAGTCTTTGAGCAAGCCCCATTTTAGTCAGGTTTGGGGCGTGAGGCTACCCAGACTGGCACAAACTGGACAGCTTGGCCTGCTGCACGGCGAAAAAAAGGATTGCGGAATGGTCTAGATTTCAGTAGAACTTTGGCTCCTGTTTTCTAACCCAAGGAGTTCGTCATGGCCGATACACTTCCGATGACCGCACGCGGAAAAGCACTGCTCGATGCAGAGCTTAAAAGACTTATGCTTGAGGAACGTCCAGAGGTTATCAAGGCGATCGAAGAAGCTCGCGCGCACGGCGATATCAGTGAAAATGCTGAATACGACGCAGCGAAAGAGCGCCAAGGCATGATTGAAGGTCGTATTGGCGATATTCAAGGCAAATTGGCGGGTGCCGAAATCATCAATCCTTCCGAAATCAAAGCCGATCGCATCGTTTTCGGCGCGACCGTTAAAATCGTGGACGAAGAATCCAACGAAAAGTCGACGTACCAAATCGTGGGCATTGACGAAGCAGACGTGAAGCAAGGCATGATCTCGATCTTGTCGCCAATCGCGCGCTCCCTCATCGGGAAAAAAGTCGGTGACGTCGTGACCGTACAAAGTCCGAAGGGCGATAAGGATTACGAAATCCTCGCATTCGAATACAAATAACTCCTAAAATAAAGCCTAAAAGCCTTGTCGACATGGGGAAGCTTCGTCAAAATGTTTGAATGAAGTCCTTCCCCAAAGTTACGCCCCGTGAAAATACCCAAGAAAAAAATCTGATCGCTGAGCAGCCGGGACGTTTGGTTCTGTTTTTCGGCGTCGTCATCGCTTTGATCTTAGGGCTTTCAATGCGTGGCATGACCGCGCCTTCAAAAATAAAATCCATGGTTCAGTCGGCGGCGTCGCGCATACACAAAGACGTCACTGTAGAATTTGCGCGGGCAGAGCTAAGCCTTCATCGCGGACTGCTGCCTCGATTTGCCGTGATCATTTACGATGTGCGCATGGAATCCATGAACGAATGTTGGATGTCCCCGCAGCTGATCGCGGACGAAATTCGTCTGCCGCTTTCTTTGTGGTCCCTTGTTCAAGGGGAAAACCCTATCCGGCAAGTGGAAGGCGGCAAAGTTGATTTTTATCTGCGCAGTCGATACAAAAATTGCGAAAATGCAGCGCCTTCGGCAGCTCCGGAAACTCCAAAAATAAAACAGTTCGTGACGCTTAGACCATCGGGCGGGAGCGGAGTCGAAAAAACCGCGCCCCCTCCGCCTCCAGAAGTAGAAGCGATCCTGATCGATCAATTGCGCCTAGTCGCTCCGCAATTAGATGATCCACTGGAGCTCAGCGGTTTCGGCATTCGATTAAAATCAAATTCGCCGCGCGTGATCGAAATGACCGCGCAGACGCACTTAATGAAAGACACTCAGGTCGCCGGTGATTACCTTTCGCACGCGAGCGTGTGGGCAGAATACACGGAGTTTCCACAAAAATTTTTGCGAGCCCGCCTATCGGGAAACTGGCGCGAAGGCAGCTATCAATTGAAAGGCGATTATTCGCTGAAGGATGAAGCACTGACTTCGGAGTTAGATCTGAAACATATTCCGATGAACCAGATATTCCAGATTTTCCGAAAGCTGCACTGGTTGAATGATGATCTAAACGCCCGGCAAGTTTGGGTTTCGATGAACGCGAAGCTGACTTCGAAAAGCGCCGACATAAAAAAAGCAAGTCTGTTCGTTTCTAGTTTGAATTTAGAAGGTGACCTCGGTGATTTAAGTACAAGCGAGATCCACGTGACTTCGCTAGAGCCGCTTCGTTACGCACCTTTTGTTGTGGATGTGCAGAGGCTCGGCATCGAAAAAGTTTTAGCTCTTTCGGGCAGACAGCACCCGACACCCGTGCTTGGACAGTTAGGAAAGTTCACGGGTTCCGCAAAAATTTTCGATCCAGAACACATTGAATTCGAAGGGATGCATCGCGGTCTAGAATTTATTTTCGCAAATAAAGGCCAACGTGAACTGCAAACTTTAAAAGAGATTGCCGGAAAGATGACTCTGCAAAAAAATCAGTGGTCGCTTGAGGTCAAACGTTTTGTGCCGGACCAGGGAAGTTTCGACGGGGATCTGGTGTTGCTTGCCGATCGCGAATTTAAAAATATCGACATCAAAGCAAAAGCTAAAGAGCTGACCCTTTCGCCTTCTGTCGTGCGTTTGATGACGGCGGGCGGGGACATCGGCGCATTCGACGGCGACCTGCAGTTTAAATTCAGGGACGGTCGCATGAGCTCGATCAAAGGAACCTTGAATTCTGACCACATCAATGTTGAAGGGGTGCGCTTGCAAAAATCGAAATTAAATATCGATTTCTTGAACGGCGAAATCATCACGCAGGTGCAGGCCCAAAAGCTGAACGTACGGGTGGGGTCTCCGGCCTTTCTGGTTTTTAAAGATCTGATCAGCCCGGAATGGATGACCGAAGACGAGCTCGCAATGAAAAGTTTGTCGACGCAATTACGATTTAAAGACAAAGCGCTCGCGTGGAAGAACTTCCAGACGGGCATTGACCGCGGCGGAATTGTCGCGAAGGTCTCATCTGATGGATCGTGGGACCAAGAGGGTTACTTGAGTGGTTTGGTGACCGCAAAAGTACTGAAGGGTCAGTCAAGATGGATCGTTGGTGGCAAACGGGACTTGCCAGTTTTCACGCTGAAGGAAAAATAAAAACATGATGCTCAAAGAACCAAAATTTCAAACCCATCGCGGAAACCGCACTTTGGGCGCGATGGAAAATACTCTCGAGGCCTTAGAAACCGCGCGGGAGCACGGCAGCAAAATGGTGGAGTTTGACGTGCGTTTGACTCGCGATTTTATTCCGGTCGTATATCACGACGATACTCTCGCACGACTGCACAAGGCTCGTTTGGCGGTGAACCGGTTGAGCTTAGAACAGATGCGCGTTTTTGCGCCGAACGTAACGACGTTTGAAGAAGTTCTGCGCAGTCGCAAAGTTCCGTTAAACTTGAACGTGGAACTGAAAACGGATTCGGCCCTTGATCCCGCGCTCGAAATCCAAGTGGCAAAGCTTGTAAAGAAGTACAAAGCCGAAGAGCGGGTCGTATTTTCGTCGTTTAATCCTTTTAGTTTGATCCGTGCACGGGGGCTCGCTCCCGAAGTTGCGCGCGCACTGCTCGTCACCGAAGACGACGAAAAAAAGAATTATTGGTTTTTAAAGCATATGAGTTTGCTTCCACTTTGCGAAGCGCAGTTCCTGCACTGGGACGAAAAGATGTGCACGGCAGACCGTGTTGATAAATTTCTAAACCACGGTTACCAGTTAGCCGCGTACACGGTGAACGATCCTTCGCGCGCCCGTGAGCTCTTTGCGTTGGGTGTAGGCAGCGTGATTTCGGACACTTTGCTTGCGGTCTGACCGGATGTCCATCATCCCAAGTTAATTTAATTTTACCGTTGTTATTTGAGAAGAAACTGATTCGGAATGATGTAGCAGATTGAGACTATGAAAAAGCGAGAGCTCGATCTAGCAAACTAGTTTTAAAAATAGTATTATGAATTTTATGAAATACTTTACCCTCATTTGCGGACTCCTCACGGCGATAACTGTTCGTGGCGTGGAATCTCAAACCTACTGCGAACTTTTGGCGACTCGATCTAAGTTGGATCCGAATTCACAGCTGACGTCGACGGGCCCAATAGCCAAGATGGACGAGCTGCTGAACGTCACCAGGCAAGTGAATAGCTTCGCCCAGCTTTCGAAAGAGGGTATCAAAAAGAAGATGAAGTGGGAGTCTTTTAAAAAGTTCGCCGCTGAACAAGGAAAAGACTTTTCTAATTTCTATCAGCCTCAGTATGACGCAAATTATTTGAAAAAATACTGCGGTTCGGTTTTAAGCGAGAGTCGTTTGCAAAGTAAAAACGGAATTAAGAAACGAAGTGTTTCTAAAAAAACATTTCAGTTGAGTCCACAGCCCGCCGAGCAAGAATATTCCAAGCAAATTACGAGTGTTAAATAACTCGTTCTTTTTCTTCTCGTGAGCAAGTCTTCAGGAATACTAAGTGGTGGCCTGTAAACGTTCACACCGGCTTATTCTAGACATTCTATGAAGCCATAGCGAATCCTGTTCTTTCATTCCAACAAGGTTGATTCCAAGCTGCCCTGAGCAGAATTGGTGACGTTCTGATGGGATCTTTCTGCCCTAACTGCCATCCATGGCAGATGAGGGCCGTCCGCCCTCATACTCCGGGACAACCTTGAGCATCACGCTCAAGGTTCCGAGTTTACGATCAATTACTGAAATCATTGCGGATTGAACTCCCAGTAACAAGGTCTCCAGAGGCGTGATGCCTCTGGAGAAGCGGGAGTATGAGGGTTCGACCCTCATCTGACAGGATGTCAGTTTCCAGTGCCCATCGAAAACGAAAAACAACCTCTGCATTTCACGCAACTTCTTTGATTAGATTAATTTACTTTGAACGAAGAGCGCATCAAAGAATGGAACAAAACAAAGTCGACTTCGGACCACG
>JACMRP010000046.1 GCA_014376325.1 Pseudobdellovibrionaceae bacterium | reverse complement strand
TCGTAAAACTTTAGAAAAAGCAAAAATCCCTTCTGCAGACGAAGTTGCACAGATTCGTTTGAATAAATTCATGGCGTTGTTATCGGGAGTTGCCGTCGAAAGCCGCAAGTATCAAGTGGCTTTGGGTATTTTCCAGGAACTCGTTGCGAAAGACGAATCCGGCAGCCTGAACGCGGGCACTGCGCCTGAATTGTTAGCACGCGTGATCACGGCGTTGCATCCAGAGATGCTTGCCGAAAAAGATTATGACTTAGACTTCTTGCGTGGCGCTCCTTTGGAAACCCGCAACCCACGTGGCGACCGCGATGGTCACACCCTGAGTGGCGGCAACCGTAATTACGAACGCAGAGATGACCGTGGCGGTAGCCGTGGATCTGATCGTGGTGGCTACAGCCGCGGCGGCGATAGCCGCGGTGGATACGATCGCGCACCAAGCCGTGAGCGTTTCGAGCCAAGCTCGGACCGCAGATCAGCGGCTCCGTCGGCTCCGCGCTTTGCGGATCGTGATGTGACTCGTGATTCTCGCGACAGCCGCGACAGTCGCCCGTCGGCAGCGGCTCCCGTAAAGTACGAGCGCAGTGAGCGCACGGAAGCGCCCCGTGCACAGTACGGCGCTGCTTCTGCTTCGGCAGACGCGGCTCCTGCAAAAAAACGAGATTATTACGTCAAGAAAGCGGATCGTCCTGGTTACGTAGCTTCTGAAAATTCGGAAGAAAATTTGCCGAAACGCGATCGTGGTCCACGCTTCGACGGTTTTGATTTCGGAGACGGCAGCACACGCTTCGCGAATAAAGATGAACGCAAACCACGGGCCGCTTCGGCAACCGCGGGTCGTGCACCATCCCCATCCGCAAGCGCTCGCCCGATCCCGGTTGAAGACAAGCGCCCGGGCGGAAGCCGTCCGCCACTTCGCCGTGCAAGTGATCATCCAGGCATCACTCGCCAGCGTCCGAGTGGAGCACCCAAGCGCCGCTTCCGCGATATGGAATAATAGAGATTCATTCGTTTAAATATTCAAAAAAAAAGCGGGAAGAAATTCCCGCTTTTTTTTGCTTTGGAGACTAATAAATATCAAACCGATATCTGAATTTTAGTCGGATGAATCAAAATTTTGTGCACGGGGCATTTGCCGGCAATATCTAGTAAACGCGCGCGTTGCTCTTCGTCCAGATTTGGTCCCACCAAATTTATTTTTACTTCGATCAGCGTTTCGGCGCCTTCACGCTGGATCGTCACTAACGAATCGCAGCTTTCTAGGGGCCATCCTTTGCGCATGGCGTACATTTGCACCGTCATCGAAGTACAGGCACCCAATGCTGACTCTAATAGCTCATGCGGGCTCATGCCGAGGTCGTCCCCGCCCTGATCTACTCCCACGTCTGAAAGCAGAACGTGACTATGGTTGCGGGACTGCACTTGAATGGTCAGAT
The DNA here is from genome assembly GCA_014376325.1 of Pseudobdellovibrionaceae bacterium. Next base: position 1,583 of record JACMRP010000046.1, on the reverse strand, counting down.
TATTTTTGCGGGTGGCTTGTATCATGAGTCAATTCTAGATTAAGCTAGGGGCATGAGCAACGGACACAATCATTCTCACGCACAAGGACATGGAAATAGTCATGGACACGCTCACGCGGCTCCAAAGAATTTTAATCGGGCCTTCGCGATCGGCATCGTTCTTAATTTAGCTTTCGTTATCATCGAAGCGTCCTACGGATTTATCGCGAACTCTTTGGCGCTGATTGCGGATGCTGGACATAATCTCAGCGACGTCATTGGTTTGGTATTAGCGTGGGGCGCCGTTTGGCTTTCGACCCGAAAACCAAGTCAACGCTACACTTACGGGCTCCGACGGTCTTCGATTCTGTCGGCATTGCTGAACGCAGTTTTGCTTTTGGTCGCGGTCGGCGGAATCGCGTGGGAAGCCATTCGTCGATTCTGGAATCCTGCAGAGATTCAAACCGGGACCGTCATGATCGTCGCGTTCATCGGCATCATTATTAATGCGCTGACGGCATTGTTATTTGCCTCTGGGCGCAAAGAAGATCTGAATATTCGCGGTGCCTATATGCACATGGCGGCCGATGCTTTGGTTTCACTCGGGGTCGTGATCGCGGCATTTATTATCCAGCAAACGCACTGGCTTTGGATGGATCCTTCAATCAGCATCGCCATATCGGTGATCATTACTATCGGAACTTGGGGTTTGCTCCGCGACTCGGTGACGCTCGCTATGGACGGGGTCCCGACCGGCGTCGACATTCAAGAGATCAGAAGTTACCTCGCAAAATCGCCGGGCGTTCAGGAAGTTCACGATCTGCATATCTGGGCGATGAGCACGACCGAAACGGCTTTGACCGTGCATCTGGTGATGCCTTCGGCACTTAAAGTTGATGAGTTTTTGGCCTTGGTTTGTAAGGACCTCAAACACAATTACAAGATTGATCACCCGACCATTCAGATTGAGTCCGGAGACGTGAACAGTTTTGAATGTGCTCTCAAGCCGGATGAGGTCGTCTGACCCTGCCTAGGTCCAGGCCGCTTCCGCAATTTTTAAGTAATATTTTATTATTTCCGATAGATAGAGCATGAACCTCTTTTTGTTTCGATGTTTTTATTTGGCTGCGCCACTGACTTTTGGATTTTCAATTGCGTATGGTCAATTGGCGCCAACAGCCCAAAACACCGGACCGATCATCGTCAACTACCCAGTAGAAAAAACTTCGGTAACCACAAACGAAGTTAAAAAAACTCCGTCCAAAAAATCGACCGTTAGCACTTCGAGTTCAACTCCATTTAGCGGGTCCGATTCTGCGGGCACCCTGCCCACCGCGCTTTCGAATGCGCCGGTTTTAAAAACTTCAAGTCCGTCTTCGCTGGTTCCTGACGAGGACTCGCTCGCGCCTGGAGAAGAAGTTATTCAAGCCGTTAAACGCGGCAACGATACGATCGACCGAGTGAACAAACGCGATGGCTACTGCGAGCTTTGCGAAATTCAGCGCCACCTTGCAGAGGGCCGCGCCAGCGAAGTTCAAAATAATTTTAAAGCCAAAGAGGCCAATCGCGAAGGCGAAAAGGTCGCCCCTTCCCAGGATAAAAAT
>JACMRP010000287.1 GCA_014376325.1 Pseudobdellovibrionaceae bacterium | reverse complement strand
TACGTCTATCGAAAAATACTTAAGACTCCCGTCCTTGTCGAACCTTACGACAAGACAACGGTGTTTTTGCAAAAAGATATGGAGCCATTTATTTGGCTCGAGTGGAATCCCGTGGAACGGGCCGAAAAATATCAGCTCGAAGCTTCGGCTTCACCAGATTTTTCGAACCCGATCGTACGACTTGATTTGACGGAGACTCGATTTTTACTGAAAGAAAAAATGCCGTACGGAAAATTGTTTTGGCGGGTCCGCGCTATCGCACCTGGCGAGCGGGAGCCGGCTTCGAATTCAGGACAAAGCAGTGATTGGGCCAATCGCGAATTTATTTTATATCACCAAAGAAATCGGGGATTCTAAGTGAAGTTTCAATACGCCCTCTTCGACACATTATTAGAACCCGTCTTCGTCGTTAACGCCGAAGGCAAGGTCGTCTATTGTAACGAACCCGCTGCCCTGATTTGCGAACTTTCAGTTCGAAAAATTAGCCGCGGACTTTTCTTTAAAGATCTATTAAAATTTAACGTCCCTATCGACGGACTTGATCGTCTGCCGACGGTGACCGACCCTACTCCCTACAAAGAACTGAACTTCGAATCGCCGGCGGGTCAAAAAGGCAAAGTCCAGGTCACCCTGCAGCCGATCCAGAATGAAAGTGCTGAACCCAATTGGATCATCTTTGTTCGTGACGTGACTTTAGAAGAGCGTCTTCAACAAAAATATCGCGGCGAACTCGAACAAAAAGAAGACGTCATCGTAGCCTTGCAAAAGGCGCAATCCGAACTTGAGCAGTACTCCAAAAACCTCGAGCACATGGTCGCGGAGCGTACGCAGCAAATTTCTTACATGAATCGCCAGATGAAGGCGTTGTTGGATAGCTTAAGCCAAGGCTTCTTCATCTTCGACAACAAAGGCATTTGCCTCGAAGTTTCGTCGAAAGCATGCGAGACAACTTTAGAACAATCCCCACCCGGCAAAATGATATGGGACGTTCTAAAACTTCAAGACAAGCAGGTCGATGGCTTCAAAAAGTGGATGACCACTTTGTTTTCAGAAATGTTGCCGTTTGAAGATCTAGCCCCGCTCGGACCCGAAACTTATCCGCACAGTCAGAATCACAACATCTCTTTAGATTATTTTCCGCTTCGTGGTGGCCAAAACCAAATCGAGGGCGTTGTGGTCGTCGCGACCGACGTGACTTCACTCGTTGAAGCACGCAAACAAGCAGAAACCGAAAAGGCCCACGCGAAGCTGATCATTCACATGGTACAAAGTAAAAACGAAATGGGTCGATTCATTCGTGAGTCTCAGTTCATGATGAAAGAACTTCGCGAAGTCATGGCGGCCCCGCATACCGAGTGGGATTTAGAATCGGTCTTCCGGACCCTGCATACGCTGAAGGGCGGCTCCGGCATTTTCTCGATTCACAAAGTCGCCGAAAGTTGCCACTTTGCAGAGACCCGTCTGACCGAATACAAAGAGACCCGCGATCCGGTAAAGGCCGACATGCTGAAAAGCCAGTGCCAGGCCGTCGAACTGCAATTTAAAGTATTTTTAAAAGAAACCAGCGAAGTGCTTGGCGCTTCTATTTTGTCTGACGAGCGAATGTTGGAAGTGAAGATTTCGGACGTGAACTCGATGCTGGACAAGCTCGTCGCTTACCCGCAGGCAAAAGTGATCGTCGAAAACAACTTCAGTCATTTGTTGTATGAACCCATCAGAACGTTTTTTGCGCCCTACAAAGACGTCGCGGAAAAAGTTGCCGAAAAAGAAAACAAAGTTCTGAGGGCGGTTGAATTCAAAAACGATATGATCCCTGTCGTGCCGGAAATATACGGTCCCCTGTTCGCAACCTTCGTGCACGCATTCCGAAACGCGGTTGATCACGGCATCGAAACGCCGAGCGCACGTTACGCCCAGCAAAAACCCGAGGGCGGCAAGATCTCCGTCAAGTTTGAACGCCAAGATCTGCCTTCGCCAATATTAAGAATCACATTGCATGACGATGGCGGTGGCGTGGATGCACAAAAAATTCGCGCGAAATTAACCGCGAAGGGCATGGACGTCACGGCCGAAACCGATGAGCAAGTCATTCAGCATTTGTTCGACTCTCAGTTTTCCACGAAAGAAAAAATCACCGAAACCTCTGGCCGCGGAGTGGGCCTAGACGCCATCAAACACGAAGCCTTGCTCTTAGGCGGCAAAGTGTGGATGGAAACAATCCTAGCCGCAGGCAGCACCCTCATCGTCGAAGTCCCATATATAACAAAGGTGCCAGGTCCTGTTTCTGTAAACGCTGCGTAAAAAAAATGGAAGTCTTGTTCAGACTCCCCTTCCTTCAATTTCAGTTTTAGGTATTTGATTAAATACTCAAACCAAAAAATTTAGTAACAAGCGGTCGCGCCCGTTGCTGGGCTACAGCCCTTCCAAGAGACATCAGAACAAGATGTGTTCTGAGCGGTTTTCCATTTTCCACCGGCCATGCAAGACTGCCAGTAGTCACTGTTCACATCGCTCGCTTGAGCGCTGAATTCAGTGATGAGTGAGCTCACGAAGTCTTT
>JACMRP010000286.1 GCA_014376325.1 Pseudobdellovibrionaceae bacterium | reverse complement strand
GAAGCTGTCGCTTTTCGGTCAGTATCAATATTACAACAATCGCGACGACAAATTTGATAATTGGTCGCAGTACAGAGAAGCCTACCAAGTTGGTTTAAGCATGACTTGGAATATCTTCGACGGAATGACGTCCATAGCTCGTGATCATCAAAGCTTTCAGCAATCCGTGCAGTCCGATAAATCATTAGTTCAATCGCGACTGAAAGCGAAGCAAGATCTCGAGTTTTGGAAGCGAAAATACAATTACTACGGAACTGTTTTTAAGGCTCGCCAGAGTGATGTTGTGAAAGCAGAAGAGTCTGTCCGACTCGCGCGCCAGGGAAAACGGGTCGGTACAAGAACTGATACTGATTTACTTGATGCGGAATCCGAACTTTTTAAAGCCCGCGCGGGTCTCGTAAATGCGCAGATGGGCGCGCTAGAATCGCTCGTGAATCTAGAACTGACCACCGGAAATAAATTTTTAAGTTTTAATTAAATGGCCTGATAAACGACCGAGGAAAAAATGGATAGCAAGAAGAAGATCATCATTGCCGCTGGGGTTCTTGGAACTTTATTTGTTGGGTATTTCGCCTACCAACATATTTTATACGTCACGACGGACAACGCGCAGATCGAAGCGCCCGTCGTTATGCTCGCGGCAAAAGTACCAGGGTACATTATCGACGTGAAGATTGTTGAAGGCCAGCGGGTTAAGCAGGGCGACATTCTCGTGCAAATCGACGGACGGGATTACGAAAATACATTAAAGCAAGTTGAGAGCGAATTGTTGAGTCTTGAATCGCGACGTCGTGATGCAGAAAAAAGTTTCAGCAGAATTTCTTCACTCTACAAGCAAAACGTGGTCAGTTCTCAGCAGTACGACACTGCGACCGCAAATTATTCCGAAGTTAAGTCCAAGTATCAGGCGGTATCAGCTCAGGTCGATCAGGCAAAATTGAATCTGGAAAATACAAAGATCAAAGCGCCCGTTGACGGAGCGATTGCAAAAAAAGCGGTTGAAGTTGGGCAGCTTGCCGCTTCGGGCGTGCCGTTGATTGGATTTGTTGGCGACTCCGAACGTTGGGTGATGGCAAACTTTAAAGAAACTGACATTGAAAGCATCAAAGTGGGTAGCGTCGTCGAAATTGATGTTGATGCCATCAGCGGACGCAAATACTACGGAACCGTTTCTTCGCTAAGCTCTGCGACCGGGGCCACCTTTACGATGCTTCCGCCAGACAATGCGACCGGTAACTTCACGAAGGTCGTTCAAAGAGTGCCGGTGAAAATCAAGCTAGAAAAGCTGGCGGTTGGCGATCTTGAACTGCTGCGTGCGGGCCTCTCGGCATTCGTAAAAGTAAAAAAGAACTAGATCTCTGACGTAAGTACGAAAGGTATTTATGAAACGCCCGAATCCGATGATCATCTTTGTCGCGGTGTTAGCTTCGCTGCTAGAGATCATCGATACTTCTATCGTAAATGTCGCGTTGACTTCAATGATGGGAAATCTTGGGGCGACGTTGGAAGACATCAGTATGGTGATCACCGGCTACGCGATCGCAAACGCGATCGTGTTGCCGATCTCTGCTTGGTTCAGCGAACGTATTGGACGAAGGAAATACTTTTTAGGCTGCATCGTCGCATTCACGATTACTTCCGTCGCGTGTGGACTCGCTCCTAATCTGGGGACGTTGATCGTCTTCCGAATCCTGCAAGGATTGTTTGGCGGAGCTTTGCTACCAACATCGCAAACGCTCATTTACGAACAGTTCCCGAAAGAAAAGGCCGGCATTGCCGGAGCAATTTTCGGAATGAGCGTTATGGTTGGACCGACACTAGGTCCCGTCATGGGTGGCTACCTGACAGATAATTTCGGATGGCGTTCTATCTTTAATATTAATCTTCCATTGGGCATCGTGGCGTTGATCGTCGGAATGGGTGTCATCTGGAATCGCACTCCGCAAGAAGGCGAAGTAGAGGCTCCGAAGCAAAAGCTGGATTGGACCGGCTTTGCGCTGTTGGTTCTTGGGATCGGTTGTTTGCAGTTTGTTTTAGAGCGCGGGGAAGCGAACGATTGGTTTGCTTCGAACGTGATCATTTTGAACACGGCCATTTCGGCATTCTGTATCCCGGCCTTTATTTGGTGGGAGCTGCGTATCCCTAATCCAATAATTAACGTTCGGTTGTTCAAAAATCCGATGGTTCAAAATGGCGTGCTGCTGATGACCTGTTTGGGATTCTTTCTGTACTCCGTTGTTTTTATTTTACCAATTTTCGTAACGCGCGTTTTTCACTATGATGCCACTCAGACGGGGGCGCTGTTTATTCCAGGCTCCATTTTGACCGCGCTGATGATGCCATTCATCGGTCGCGCCATGATGAAAGGCGTAAACCCAAAGACGCTGATCGCGATTGGTTTTATTTCTTTGGAAGTGTGTTTGTGGATGATGGCCTTGATGTCTCCACAATCATCGCGTTCCGATCTTATCAACCTGCTATTCGTTCGTGGGTTTGGCATGGCCTTCCTATTCGTGCCAATCAATTCGTCCATTCTTAGTCAATTCAAGGGCACGGATCTGGGTCAAGTTTCTGGTTTGATGAACTTGTTCCGCCAAATTGGCGGCAGCGTTGGCGTCGCCATGGTCGGAACGATCCTCGCTAAAAATAGTTACCAAAATTACGCCGACTTATCGAATCGGGTGTCCTTACTAAACCCGGCGGTACAAAGCGTCTATTATCAAGGTATGAACGGCATGGGCGGTAAGATGTCGACCAGCGTCGGTTTCGCACAAGGATCCAGCGCGGCATTGAAGAGTATTTGGGGGCGAGTGCAAAACCAAGTATTTATGATGAGCTTCTTACAGATGGTATTTATCCTAATGGGGATTGTTGCGATAGGATTTATTCCACTCTACCGGATCAAACTAAAATCGGGTACTACCAAGATCGTCGATGCCCACTAGAAACTAGACACGCCACAAATTTCCGCCTACCGTTATGGATCATCTTCCGTTGCAGGTCAACCCGGCTTGGTCTGCGCAAAAAGATCAGAGCGTAGCGCTTCAAGAGTTTCAAAAAATCATTACCGAATTCAGCGGAGTCGCTAACTTAACTCGCGTAACGACAATGGTTCTTCGTGGAGCCGGCGACATGTGGGCTTTTGCCGGCTTTCAATACTCAAACGGTAAACTTAGTTTTTTATCCATTCCACGCATTCATCGACAAACGCAGGCGTTTGTTAATCAAGCAATCCCTGCTGATCATTTTGCGAACTGGTCAGGAAGACTTAATTCGCAAAGAGATGAAAGCCGTCTACAGAATCGAAAATCCAAAAAACTTTTCCCCAGAAAACATGGACTGCGTAAGTTGTCATGTGGCACGGCCCGCAAGGGCGTGGATCCTGAATCAACGCCCTGATCTGAACATTTCGCATTACTGGAACTCGATCGAATACAGAAACGTCGAGCACGACCTGAGCAACCTTACGCCCGAGATAGGGAACACCCAGATGATCCGTGCATTCGGTTATTTCGGTGCGAATATTTCACTCAGCCAGCGGGTAATCAATGAGTCTGCAGAAGTTGCGGATGCAGTGACTGCTTACGTGCAACGCACCTCAGTGACAACTTATTAAGATTTAGCTCTAATCTCTTGTTAAGTCTCCGGTAGAAAATGTTTTTCGAGAGCAAACCTGGGCCATTTTAGAAAATCGGTAAAGAAGTCTTAACAATCAATATGATTCTCGACATAAATAGCTAAAAATTTACGAGTATAATTCGGCTTCTCCAAAGTTTCAGTCGACTTTGGGACAAGTTCTAAAATTACAGTCAAATTGAGTCTGACGGGATTCTCTTCCCACCAAATAAGTAGTAAACTTGTAGTTGATTGTTGATGAGGAACGTACAAGCAAGGATGGTGATGTATGAAGCAGATAATAGCACTTTCAGAATTCTTAAAAGAAAAACGAACGCAGGCGAGTCTTTCGCAAAAAGACGTAGCT
>JACMRP010000285.1 GCA_014376325.1 Pseudobdellovibrionaceae bacterium | reverse complement strand
TTAGATTTATTTTCAGTTCCGTCCACTTCGCGGAGGATCTTGTCGATATAAACTTGTTCGGTCACCGGCAGGCCCATCAATTCGGGAGCGAGCTTTTCACGAACATTGTCGACGGCTTTAAAAACGCCTTTGCCCATAAATCTTTTTTTGTCATTATCCCGAAGTTCGTACGCTTCGTGGGCGCCGGTCGATGCGCCGGATGGAACAGCCGCGCGTCCGATGTTACCATCCGCAGTGTGCACTTCAACTTCAACGGTTGGATTGCCACGGCTATCAAGAATTTCACGAGAGACGACGTTGACGATTTCAGACATGGGGATGTTCCTCTTTACTAGTACTGATTAAGGTAAATTGATTTTGTAATCCACGAAGGGCGTCCATGCTGTCCGAGATTGTCTTCGGATACTGGGTCTTAACGTACTCCCAATCCACGCGGCGCATGGCCTCTTTCACCGCGGGAGTCATCTTGCCTTGCGAAGCCAGCATCGTGATCAACTGTTGCGCGCGCACCATGTAGTCATGCAGACGCGCCAAGTTTTGTCCGACCATGTAGCCGGGACCTTGGTGAGCTTCAAAATCTAAATTGGACAGAAGGCCCACTTGCGGAAGCAACGACGGAGCCTCTTTACGAAGATGCGCTTGCAATTCCATGTGGGCCTGCAAAAGTTCTTCGTTCTTCTTTTGTAGTTCACAGTTGCGCTCTTCGAGTTCACGCTGGTGCTTTTGCAATTCGTCGATGACGGTTTCCATTAACTGCGGGCTGATCTGGTGACCAGGATCCGTTTCGAAAATCGAAGCCTGCGATTCCGACCAATTCAATTTCAGATGAATGCCCGACCATTCGCAAGTCGCAGGATTTTGTCCTACGTAGACCGGCAAAGATTCGAAGGCCGCTTTTAGGTAAGTAGTCACGAGCGGATACTGCTCCGCCGGCAACGGCAGGTCGAAAGAGATGGACCCGTCATCCCGCTTCAAATTTTCAATTGGTGGTTCCGGAGAAATAAAGTGTGAAAGAAAACGCTCCGGTTGATTAAATATTTCTTGAGGCCGCGGCATCATTCGGAGCACGGAATCAAGAACTCCCCATGCGCGAATTTCGGGACCCTCGTGGCCCACGCGTTGGAGCATATTTCCGTCATTGCTTTTTAGCGGAAGTCTTAACAGTGACTCCAAAAAGTTTTCCATGTCGGGTGCACTCATCCAGTACGAAGAGTCGCGCATGAGCTCAATAGGCAACGGAGTCTGGTGCTCGTAAAGAACCGACAAATCTTCGCCTTGAGTTTCAAGGTGGGTCAGAATGGAATTAGTGATCTTACAACTAAAATGCACTCAAAACTTGTAACGTAAAAGATTTTGGTTGGCGAATAGAAAATCCCAGAGATATCAAAGGATTGACTCGCTTTTGACGGGCGCAATGCGTAATGAAAATGAGGCGCCTATTAATTCAGCAGCTAGCGTTACAAAACCGAGAATCTACGCGGCTTTAGCCTTCGTAAACTTACTTAAAGGAAACGGGAGTTTATTGTCGACAATCTCTTCCATGAAGCTCGGGATATTGCCGGTAGGTTCCAATTTGCCGTCTAAAGTGCCATCGGGACGCCGATTCATCCGGGACATCGCAAATATCGGCACTACATTGTAGCTTCCATCTGCATTAAAACCGAGCACTTCACTGATCGCGCCGATGCGACGGGACCCATCAGAATATCTAGAAACCTGAATAATCACTTCGATGGCGGAGCTTACTTGCGAACGCAATGCCTTTTCGCTGACCTGCGTATCGCCGCCTTGCGCGAGTGCTTCGAGCCGCACGATTGCATCTTCTGGAGAATTCGCATGCACCGTGCCCATGCAACCTTTATGACCGGTGTTCATCGCGTTTAATAATTCCATCGCTTCAGACGATCGAACCTCGCCCACGATGATTCGATCCGGACGTAGTCGCAGCGAACTTTTTAAAAGATCTTTAATGGAAACTTCGCCTTTGCCGGCTTCATTGGCCTGACGGGTTTCGAACATCACAACGTGTTCGTAGTCTACTTGCAATTCGCTCGAGTCCTCGATCACGATGATGCGTTGGCCCTTCGGAATCCGCGTGCATAGAAGACTGAGCAGAGTAGTCTTTCCGGAACCGGTGCCGCCGCTAACGATAATATTTTTTCCGAGAAACATGCAGATGTCCAAGAAACGCGCGCCGTCTTCGGTGATAGCGCCAAATTTAATGTAATCGGCGAAAGAGATTTTGTTATTGGTAAATTTACGAATACTGACGATCGTTCCTTTACGAGAAAGTGGCGGGATCACCGCCGCGATCCTTGAACCATCCGGCAAGCGAGCGTCCAGTCGAGGGCTTTCGTCGTTGATGCGTCGGCCGACACTCTGGGCGATGCTGGTCACCGCAGCGCGAAGCGCGTCTTCATTTGCAAAAACGTCGGGCACTCTTTCGAGTTTGCCTTTGCGCTCTACGAAAATTTCTTTAGGACCGTTGATAAGGATTTCCGAAACCGTCTTGTCTTCCAAAAAACGCAAAACCGGACCAAGATTGTTCCGGATAGCGTCGTTAAATACATTGGAAGAATTATCGGCCATGAGTTCCTCGAGTGAGCCTATTTAGAAGCGGGTTTACGATCTGAAGGTCCGTCCGAAATCACGATCACGCGTCCCTGAACTGCGGTCTCTGGACACTGGTAAGAAAATATTCCATCGACTTTCGGATTCAAATTGAAAGTTCTTTCTTGCCCGTAAACAGTGTTGTGATGTTCAGAAAAAGCATCTAGCACAAAGCTGATGTTTTTTTCTTTCTGGTTAACGTTCACGATGTGGACACGATAATTGCTGCCCTTTTTTACGCGAATGGTTTCAGGAACAAAACCTTTTTCAGTATTAAGA